>JBCCLS010000426.1:0-3767 GCA_039026835.1 Bacteroidota bacterium
ATAGTTTTTGCGTTGACCACTGCATTACGGTTTTCCTCTTTATCGAGTTTGTCATACAAACTTCCCCACGTTCCTAAATCGTTCCAATCAAAGGTTGCTGGCAACACATACACAGCTGTCGCGTGTTCCATAATGGCATAATCAATGGAAATGTTTTCTGACTTCTCGTAATTTTCTGCAATAAAAGCAGTTTCAGCTTCCGTGTTGTATGCAGCCAATCCTTTTTCAAACAATGCATACAGTGTTGGTTGAAACTTTTGGAAAGATGTTACAATGGTGTGAACACTCCAAATAAAAATTCCAGCATTCCATAAATAATTTCCGCTAGCCAAAAACTGCTTTGCTGTTTCATAATCAGGCTTTTCTGTGAATTTGTTCACTTTTTTGATAGCCGTTTCGCTTTTTTCAAAATTGATATATCCGTATCCTGTATTGGCAAATGTTGGCTGAATTCCCAAAGTCATCAATACATTTTCGTTGGCACATTTATCGAAAGACGCTTGTAAATTGTCGACAAATGCTGTTTCGTCTTCAATCCAATGATCACTTGGTGCTACGACCATGACAGCATCTGGATTTTCTTTCTGAATTTTAAGAGAAGCATATAAAATACACGGCGCTGTATTGCGCATGGCAGGTTCTAATACTACTTGCTTTTGGGTAACATTAGGCAATTGTTCTAGTACTAGATCGTTGTATTTTTCGTTCGTTAGAATGTATATATTTTCAGGTGGAATTAACTTTGAGAGTCTGTGAAATGTTTTTTGAATGAGCGTTTCTCCCGTTCCTAACATGTCGTGAAACTGCTTTGGAAAACTGGACGTACTTACCGGCCAAAAACGCGATCCTACGCCGCCAGCCATGAGAATGGCATAATAATTCTTGTTCATTTTCGTCATTTTTTTTGGTAGGTTTTATAGGTTATGGAAGCAATATACTACAGATTGTGAAAATAGCTAACAAAACTGTAGATTATTCACGGCTTTGTTCCGTTGATTCGTTGGTGTGTTGCTTTGTATCGTTTATTTACCAAAATTATTTTTATCTGTTAGGATTGTATGTTTTATTCTCAAAACGATAAGAAAAAAAATTTAAGAGATTAACATTAATCTCTCACATTAACTTCTTTATAACATGCATATATCCTAAAAGTGCTTAGTTTTATTGTAATTCTAAGTATGTACCTCATGAAACATGTCTTTCGTTGTATGACAATAATGCTATTTTTATTTGCCACAATAGTAACTGCACAAACCCAAAAAGATTCCTTAGCAATCACGCAAGCCGCCTTGGATTATATTGAATCGCAACACAATGTGCAACCCAAACAGTTTGAACGATCTGCACATCCAAGAATGGTGAAAAGAACCTTCTGGACACATCAAAAATCAGGAAAAGAATATTTACGAGAAACATTTAGAGATGCCATGATTTTACTTGCGGCAACCTACAATGTGAATGGAGATCAATTCCCAAAAAAACCAAAAAAAGAAGTCATCATCCTAGATATTCACCAAAAAGTAGCTTCCGTAAAGTTAATTGCCGACGATTGGATTGATTATATGCATATTGTGAAGTTGAACGACAAATGGCAAATTGTGAATGTATTGTGGCAATTTAACGATGCCAACGATCACAAATAGAGAGTAAAAAACACGGCCAACTAAATTTATAAAACTTGATTTTGACTGCTTTTTTTCGTAAATTATTACGTAATATTCAGAATTAAAACAATCGTATATGCATGGAATTTATGATGGAATAGAAATGAATTTGATCCTCTCATTTTTTTATTTGTTGTATATACCGCTCATTACAGTTTTAGTCCTATTAGAAAGTACCATTTTCACGCCATTTAGAAACAGTGCTAAACCGATAAAAATTAGTGTTTTTATAGGTCTTGTCGTAGTCACTTTTTTTGTCAGCAGGCATTTTCTACATGCCGTTTTTAAACCTTTTTTCGCTTATTCGATTGTATTGACGATATATTGGATAGGAATTAAATCTATAAAGCGGAGAAAACGGCAAAAATTAAATATCAAAAAATAATTCACTACAACTAACTCCGCAACAACTCTACCTCAGCATTTGGATTGAATAGATAAATGCGTCCTGTAGAGACCTCTACGCATTCATAACGTTTGACGCGTTTGTTGCCGCGCTTAAAGATTTTACCATTGTGCAAACGAAAAGTGCTTCCATGTGGAATTTCGAAGACATAATTTTTATCATTTTCAGGATCGTATTGCTTTAATGCAAGTGCAAATGTTGCATCAGTATCACTACTCGCTTTCGGATTTTTAAAATGATTCGCGACAATTGGCAGAATTTTCACAGGAAATATCTGTGGATTGATAAATGGTAGCATTAGTTGTTGAAAGGTACGCTTCCATTCGGTACCGTGTGGTTTTATAAAACGTCCAAATTTTTCATACGCTACTAAATGTGCAATCTCATGAATTAAAGTCACAAAAAAACGGTATTTATTATCGCCCGCATTCACAGTAATCATATGTCTACCATCAGGCATTCTGCGATAATCACCATGTCGAGTCACACGTTGATTCACAATTTTCAAATGTACTTGATGTGTTTTTATGAGCTCAAAAGTAGCATCAACAGCACGTTCAGGGATGTATTTGGCTAGTATTTCTTTCACGGTGACACAAAAATACACATTTGTTTTGAAAACAAAGAACGATCTAATAGATAGAAACTGACGATTTTACGAATGAAAGTCGTCAGTTTCAAAATGTATTCAATTTATATTATTTTCTCGCTTTTCTCCATCTCTTAAAAAAGAACACACTCACAACAAGCACTAATACCAACGGCCAAACATGCAAAATACCAATCAACAAGTTTTGAATAAATTCCCAACCTGCCCACAAACCTTCTTTGGCTTTTGCACCAAATCCTTTTGTGTATGCCACAGGTTGCTCTTTGTATGCAATGGTTTCGTAGATTTCTACCTGAATGGTACTATAGGCAACACGATTGCTCATGTATTTTAATTTTCCTTGCACTACTTCTATTTCTTCCTGAATGACACGCAATTGATTTTCGGTTGCCAAAATATCTTTTACTGTTTTGGCATTTTTTCGCAATACTGCTTCCAAACGTTCCTTTACTTCTATCTTTGTTTGCAATCGCGTTTGTGCGTCCAAGTATTTTTCAGTGACATCGGTAGTAGAAATATTCACATAATCGACCTCTTGGGCAAACTTCTGAATGCCATCGAGTATTGTGTCAAATTTTTCTTTTGGAACTTTTATTGTGAACCGATTTTTCTTTTCATTATAATTTTTATCGTAGCGTAATTCCGAAATATAACCGTCATGCACAAAAAGCATTTGTTTGATATCAGCCAATGCCTGTTCAATATCTTTTACTTTGTAGCGCGTACTTGCAGTTTTGATGATTTTTAAATTCTCAGGTAGTTTTGCAGTTACGATTTGATTGCCAGTGTTTCCAGTAAAACCTTGCTCTTTACCTTTCAGATCAATTGCTGCTACATCATCATTTGGTGCTTGAGTGTCAATACTGTTGTAATCATTCCTGAGATCAACATTTTCCAGCGTTAGCTGTTCTTTCGTATACGACTCCGAATTGCCGTTGCATGACAGAAACAATAAGAATAAAAAGGAAAGAAGTATCGATTTTGCAGAGTGTTTTCGTGTGATTGCATTCATAATTTTATATTTTTAAGCATTACGAATACAAACCTAGCGGAGTTTCAGCAGGAAGCTTTGTAAATGACTTGTAAC
>JBCCLS010000427.1:0-3766 GCA_039026835.1 Bacteroidota bacterium
AACAGATTGGTTTGGTGGAACCGTAAATTCAATAGCAGCAAACGGAACAGTTCCTGCTGTAAATATTAAAGAAACTGCGGAAGATTTCGCCCTAGAAGTGGCAGCGCCAGGAAAATCAAAAGATGACTTTCAACTTTCATTAGATCATGATGTGTTGACGATTAGCACAGAAGAAAAGAAAGATGAAACTCAAAAAGAGGACAATTATACGCGTAGAGAATTTAGCTTTTCAGCGTTTAAACGTTCTTTCAAATTACCACAAACAGTAAATAAAAATGAAATCAACGCAACATACACGAACGGAATTTTACAGGTAACGTTGCCAAAACGAGAAGAAGACAAAGTGAAGCCGAAACGTACAATTGAGATTTCATAAATAACATTTGAAACTAAAATGTTTGCACATTGCAACATGGTAATGGCACATTTCATAATAATTATTTAGGATTGGTTAGTTAATGGGAAAAGGGTTCGTCAAGCAATTGGCGGGCCTTTTTTATTTTTTACAGTAAAATAACGTGTAAACTGCAAATTAGAATTATTGCATAACTGTTAGATCAAACGCGGTTTCAAGGCTATTTCCATTTCTATTGTCTGTAATTTTTACAACACAAGTTACAGGATTTTCTACGTTTGGATTGGTAATCTTTACAGCAGCATACAGTTGTTCTTTCAAGTCGTTTGCATTCACAAGATTTGGAAATAAATTATCATTTTCATCGATCATTGTGCCATCATTTGCAGTTAAGCGTATGGACGCTTGTAGGTCTGCATTTCCGTCTTCATCTGTGTTAAAACCATCTAAGTTTTCAATTAGTAAATACAGGGTTTCATTAAGTTGAATTTTATTATCTATAACAGCAGTATTACGCAATTGTGAGTACAAATATTGAATGTCATAGCGCATTCCTTTGGTAGTTGTTTGTATAAGTGGACTGTGTATTATTGTAAAGTTTTTACTCCATTTGTAATATGCATCACTGTGTTTGTCATGCACATGAACTATAGCAATATATTCATTGTTTGGGAGCATTGGAGTTGCAAATACAAGTTCTGTTCGGAGGTTCAAATCAGCTTCAGTATAACCTTTTGTAGCTTGTGCCATTTGATTCAAGTTTGACATCAACGTATCTCCTTGTTTACTAATAAAGTGAATGTCCATGTCTGGATACGCCAATCCTTCTTGAAGATGAAAACCTGTCATATTTTCATAAGCGAATGTAATTTTTTCACCATAATAGAACTCAGTTCTGTCAACAATTCCCATGTAATTACTCATTGCGATTCCATCACAGGAAATTCCTTTACGATCTACAGTATAATCTTGTAAATATCCAGCTTTGTATGTGCTAAACTCACAGGAAAACAGCAGTGCTGCTAACAATACGAGACAGAGTTTTGGAAGCTTCATAGCGTTATGATTCATTTCATGGATGGACAGGGTTGCTTTTTGAGTGATCTTTCATGCTGTAGATAACTCTTTACATACGCTCTTTTCGTTTGGAAGACGGCGGCGTATGACGTTTTGGTTTGGATTTGTCTTCTTTTTTCTGCATCGGACCGCGCATGTGAATAACCAATCCATTAAGGAAGTTACGCAAAATTTGATCGCCACAATTTTTATATTTTGGATGATCTTCATTTCGGAAAAATGCACCTAATTCACTTTTGGAGATTCTAAAATCAACCAATTCTAAAATTTTTACAATATCGTCATCGCGTAATTTTAAAGCGACACGGAGTTTTTTGAAAATGTCGTTGTTTGTTAATGCCATGCGGCAAAGATAGTTTTTTTTACGGAGGTTGCTAACTAGCTATACGCTTGAGTTGCTTATTTTAAATGCTCAATTCTCAATTCTCATATCTCAATACTCAATTCTCACATCTCAATACTCAATACTCAATTCTCAATACCAATAAAAAAACTACCAGACTATATGCTTATGAGTTCAACAACAATTTACAAGGCAAAAATTCTGTTGGATGATTTTGATGTTGGATATGAAAAACATACTTTTAAATCTCGCCAGACCTTTAATGGAAAAAGATTGGTATACTAAAATAGCAGGAATTCTTGTTATATAATTTTGTGTTGTTAATCAAATTGATATCCATATATGAAAAGTATTATTTCCATAGTTGTTATCTTCTTTAGTATCTGTAATACCGTTGATGCTCAGCATGAACACATTACAAAAAACTGGAAAACTGTACGCATAAATGATAGCGTGTTAGGTACAATTGATTATCATATTCATAAAAATAACATAAACAAGAAAAAGCCTTTAATTGTATATCTCCAAGGTTCAACAAATTTTCCTTTATATTATGTAAAACCCAATGGACGCTACTCTAGCGGGATCACACTAAATGTGAGTTCAATGAGCGATACATATCATGTTGTTCTGATCAGTAAACCCAATACACCATTTGTTGACAGTCTCGAAATAGCTCCTTCAGGGAGGATACAATATCCTTGGCGTAAAGGATATAGTGAAAAATACAGTCTGCACTGGAGAGCCAATTCAGCAGATAAAGTGATTAACGATATATTAAATACATTAGAAGTTGATACTTCAAAGATTATTGTTTGGGGACATTCGGAAGGTGCTCAAGTAGCGCCTGCTGTAGCATTAAAAAATAACAAAATTACGCATGTAATTTCCATGGCGGGCAATGCACTTAACCATTTATATGACTTTATTTTGATGGAAAGATTCGCTGCGTTAAGTGGACAAAAATCAAATAAAAAAGCACAGTCAAATATTGATTCGCTCTATGCCGAATTTGAAAAAATTTATAAAAATCCAACTGCTACAACTAAAGAGTGGTTTGGTGAATCGTATCTCAAGTGGAGTAGCTTTACATTAAATGCTCCTATTGAAAACATGCTCAAACTTGACCTTCCTATTTTGTATGTAGCAGGTGGAAACGACCTTCATAGTATCTTAAATATGGATTATGCAAAACTTGAGTTCCTGAGAAAAGGAAAAGATAATTTAACTTACAAAGTATATCCAAACTATGATCATTATTTCATGGAAACTAAAACGGAAGAATCAGGTAAAAAAGAATGGATTGATCATTTAGATGAAGTAAACGAATTTGCGTTGAAATGGGTACTCCAAAATTCGAATACTAAAAAATAAGCACACAATAATTTGTAATTATTTATGAATAAGCTTTTCTCGCAGAAGCAATTACAAGTCTAATAAGTAAAGGCAAAATTTCTAAAGTTGGATTTTTTAGCTTAACGTGAGTTCGACATAAGAAATCACTGTGTAGTTTATAATTCACTGAAAAATAACTAATTGTCAGTTCGAGCGCAGTCGAGAATAACTAAGAATTAATATTTTATAAGGAATCTCGACTGCGCTCGATTTGACACAGGGTATAAATCATTTATAATCAGATATATAAATAAAAATTTATATCGAACTCACGTTAGCTTAAGATTAACTAGTGATTCACATATTTGCAAAAGACTTAAGAAAAAATCATGAATCATTGAATTTTTAAATCTTTGAATTAAGCGAAGCGCTCTAACAGCGCAGCGTATCAAACAAAAAAAAGCCTACCAAATGATAGACTTTAACTTCTGTAAGGAATAAAATATATGTAGATATTAAATTACTTTTACGTTCACTGCGTTTAAACCTTTGCGACCTTCTTTTAAATCGAATTCTACTTCATCCCCTTGACGAACTTCATCGATTAATCCAGAAATGTGTACAAAATGTTCTTTTTTTGAACCTTCCTCAACGAT
>JBCCLS010000428.1:0-3765 GCA_039026835.1 Bacteroidota bacterium
CTAACAAATACATGTCCATCAATAATAATGGCTTCTAAAGTGTCTAATAGGACTTCCTCCAAAACTTTGAGAATGCATGGCAACTCTCGCTTGTAAAATTCACCAGAAACATACGGCGCCACTTCATCAATAATAGTCGTATGCACTTGTTTCGGAGTGGCATCAGACCAATCGAAAATAGCACAAACAGCTTTAGCGTAGTTTTCCTTGTAATGAATATCAATTGCAGCGATCATACTTTAAAGTTAGTAAAATTTTGAAAAGAAAGGGTTTAAAAACCAATGTATTTGTCAAACCGAACCAAAATTTATTTTTTAATACGACCTAATAATCAGTAAAATACAGTTTACAGATACATTTTTTATCAAAAAATAAAGCTACTTTCTTTCCAATGCTTCTTACTCCAAGAGTATGCTTTTGCTACAGAATTTGAAGATTATTTTTTTCGTGGATAACGCAGTGTATTGGCTTTAATTTGATAATCAAAAACCTTGGTGCCATCCGAATCGTAAATGGTGAGTAATAATTCACGATCGCGACGTTTTCCTGTGACTTCCAAAATACCAAAGTTTCGATTGTAAAACGTTTTTCCTGCTACTTGGTATATGTTGCCTTCCTCTCTTGGCGAATGTGTTCCTGCCGTCAGCGGCGAACAAGTGATATCGATTAACGGATACGCGTTTTCTCGATTCATTTTAGAAATTTCAGTATGATGTCGGTCACCAGAGATAAACAATACACCTTCAATTTTTGCATTGTGTAAGCGTTGCAATAATTCAGAACGCTCTCCTGGGTATGTTGCATAGTTTTCACCTCTGGCTACACTGCTGATGATTTGTCCGCCACTAACTACAATTTTAAAGGTAGCGCGACTTGCTGTCAAAGCATCTATCAACCAATCTAATTGTGCTTTTCCGAAATAAGCTTTGTTAGTATTTGGATCGCGATTGGGAGCTCTGTGGTATCGATCGTCTAGCATAAAAAATTCAATATCATTCCATGCAAAGTGTTGTGTAATACCGCCATTTCCAACAGCATTGGTGTTTAAATTTCCCCAATAATCGTTGAATGTTTTTTCGGTTAATTTTTTATTGATATAACTTCTGTCAGAGTCATTAGGGCCGTAATCGTGATCGTCCCAAGTTGCATAATGATGCACACTTCCGAGTAAAGCTTGTAATTCTGGTGTCGCACGAGTATGTCTAAAACGATGACGAATTCCTGAATCTGTCATAAAATCAGGTGTACGCAAATACATATTGTCGCCGCTCCAAATCATTAAATCCGGATCTTTTTGAAGAATGGAATTAAAAATTTGATATTGTCCGCCATACGGTTTTGGGCGATCGTCTTTCTTTTCATTGATAAAACTGCACGAACCAAAAGCAATCTTAAAATTGGGCGGATCGGTTCGGTACTGCCATAAGGTTTGTGTTTGAAATTCTAATGTGTAGTCTTTCGGTACGTGGACATTGTTTATGTATAATTTGTACGTGTATGTTTTACCGTATTCAACCTGATTGGGCGTTAATTTTGCAATGAAATCACCAGCTTGGGTTGTTTGTACGACTTCTGTAAATTTTTCAGTTTCGTTGTCTGCAAAATATCCAATTTTAACAGCTGCTGATTCAGTAGTTTGTACCCAAATAAGTGCTTCTCTAAAGTCAGAATAGCCAACCATTGGTCCCGATTGGAGTAGATTTTCTTGTGCAATACTCACAGAAGCGCACAAAAAGAAGAAGAATACAGTAACAATTTTTCTCATAAATATGATATCTATCAATTTGACGGTAAGTTTTGGTGTAAAAGTACACAACTCGAATCAATTTAAGCGAGAAACAATATGATTTTAAAGTAAAATTGATAAAGGAAAGATGTCATTACACTGAAAAACAATAAAAAAGGCAAAGTGGTTCTATAACCCAAACCACTTTGCCGGCCTAAAAATAATGATAGGTTCCCCCTAAACCTAAAAATTGAGAGACAACACATGTTGCAACAGTCTAGCATTCCCAGTAAACCAGACTTTGAAAAATTAAAAACTTAATGAAAAAAATTCATGCAAACTGTGTTCATCTCTCATCCCATTTAATTTACTATACTAACTATGTATGAGACTTTTTTTCATGATACGTAATTGATAGCTTCAGGCATTTTTATTATTTTCTCCCAAAAATCACTGTAAAAATTGGGTGTTTTTAATAATGTTTTATGATTGCCATGCACTTTGGTTTCTCCTTCTTGCATGACATATATTTCATCGGCAATTTGCTTTAAATGATGCAAATGGTGCGATATAAAAATGATCGTAATTTTCGATTTTAAACGTCTTAACAACTCAAATACAAACAACTCCGTTTTTCGATCCATCGTTGCGGTGAATTCGTCTAAAATTAGTAGTTGTGGTTTTTTGTATAGGACGCGAATCAATGCTAATACTTGTTTTTGCCCGTTTGATAAATTCATGCCGCCTTTTCCAAGCATGGTAGCGTAGCCTTTTGGCAAACGTTGAATAAAATCCTCAAAACCGTATTCCGTAATAAAAGCATCCACATTTTGAAGTGTATCTTCTTCGCCCAACACAATATTGTCAAAAACAGTATTTGGAAAAATGGGCACTTCTTGCGGAATTACTCCAATAATATTACGCCAGTCTTTTGTGAGAACTTGTTGTAGCGGAATGTCTTTATTGACAAAAATATCACCGCGTGTATGTGTGTAAAATTTTTGAATAATCTGTCCCAATGTGCTTTTGCCACTACCGCTTTCGCCTACAATGGCTACACATTGTTTCTTAGCAACTTTGATGCTGACATTGTTCAGGATAGATTTATCTTTTTCGAAGCCAAATGAAATATTTTTTATTTCTAATGAATTAAACTTTTTGACTGGAATTTTTCCTGTGTCTTCTTCTTCCAATGCTGTAAATTCGTGTATTCTGTCAAAAGCCACTTTAGCTTCGCTCACAGGAATTGCCACTAAGGCTAAACTTGCTACAGAAGGCAATAAGGAACTTGCAATACAAAACACTGCGGTGAGTTCGCCAATGAGCATAATACCGTTGGATACTTGAAAAGAAGTATAAATCAACACGCCCATTAAAAACAGCACACCAAATATGCTTGAAAACAATGACAATCGCACATTGATCTTTCCCAATTGAAATACCTGATCTTGAAAATCACCGTACATGCGTTGATTCAGTTTTTGAAAAACGCGCTGTCTGTTGGTGTTTTTAATGATGGAAATATTCTGTAACGAACTGATATAATTGCTTTCGTTATCCGTACAGCTGCGCATAATTTCTTTTTGCACGTTGATAATTTTGGTGTTAAAACCATACATCAATAAGAAATAGAATGGCAGACTTATTACAGCAATCAACCCAATTTGCCACGAATAGTAAAACAAAAAGCCCAAGGATACAATTGAAATTAGTGTATGAATCACTACGTTTCCAATAACCATTTTAATTACATTTTGAATGCGTTGTGTATCATTGAATCGCGCAACCAACTCACCAATTTTTCGCGTATCAAAAAACGGTTTGGGTAAACTTAACAACGAACCGTAAAATCGATCAATAATACGGTTGTTTACACGTTTACTTTGTGAAATTAGAAAATGATTGCGCAACGTGGTAAAATACACTTTAATCAGCAGTAAAAAGGTTAACACGCTGATGCTGAAAACGAGCATTTCGGTATCTTTTGATGGTAAAATCACATCAATCAGTTGTTGTGCGAATACCGCAATGCTCATTCC
>JBCCLS010000429.1:0-3751 GCA_039026835.1 Bacteroidota bacterium
GAAATTTCAAGGCTTACTTTTTAGACAAGTAGCAAAGGCAAGATTCTACATCTAATTTTTCGGTAAATTTTTAGTATTATTTATAACTAAAAAGTGTATATTTTATTACACCAACCCACGTGCCTTCATCTCCAAATACTTATTTATCGCATCAATTGTTAAATTTTCAGGAGTCGTTAAATTAGAATGAATTCCGTATTTCTTGAGTTCGTTGACGATTAAGCGTTTTTCAAAGGAGAACTTTTCGGCAATGACTTTGTCATAGGCTTCTTGTATAGTTGTCGCTTCGTTGACGATAAGCTGATCTAATTCCGTGTTTTTAAAGAAGATAACAACCAATAAATGACTTTTGGCAATTCCTTTTAAATACGGTAACTGTCGGTTGAGTCCGTCCAAGGTTTCAAAGTTGGTGTACAACAAAATGAGGCTGCGGTGCTTTACATGTTGTTTCAGATTGGCGTACAAACGTCCATAATCCGATTCAAAGAAATCCGTTTTTACATTGTACAGTGATTCCAAAATCAAATTCATCTGTGAACTGCGTTTTTCTGCAACGACCATATTTTCCACCTTTCTAGAAAAAGTAAGCATACCTGCTTTGTCTTGCTTTTTTAAGACAACATTGCTCATAACCAACGTTGCATTGATCGCATAATCCAACAGACTCAATTCATTAAACGGCATCTTCATCATACGCCCTTTGTCAATCACAGAATATACAGGTTGCGATTTTTCATCTTGGTACTGATTCACCATCAAGTGACGCTGTTTGGCAGTGGCTTTCCAATTGATGGTACGTAAATCGTCTCCCGTAACATATTCCTTGATTTGCTCAAATTCCATGGTATGACCAATACGACGAATCTTCTTAATGCCGTACATGGTTAAGTTGTTGCCAATGGCGAGTAAATCGTATTTTTTCAATTGCAAAAATGCAGGATAGGTTGGGACCATGGCTTCACTGTCAAAGAAAAATCTTCGGGAAACCAATCCCAGAGCAGATTTCACATAAATATTCAATCTGCCAAAAGTATATTCGCCGCGTTCAGTTGGTCGCAATCGATACTTCAACTCAATAACGCTAGAGGCTTTTATTTTTTTCTCAATAGAAAAATCACGTACCTGAAACTGTTCCGGAATTTCGTCAATGATCTTGGTGAAAATTGGAAACGTATAATAATTTTCAATTCGCAAAAACACATCATTCTCATCACCATTAGAGAATTTTTCAGGTACCTGACGCGTTCCAGCAATTCCTGTTTTTGTGAGATACAAAATAAAAATATCTAACAACATAAAGGTGAAAAACACCAATAATAAAAGTTTGGAAACATAAAAGAGTCTTGGGAAAATAAAGCTTACAATAAAGCAAATAATGATGCCCAACGACACGTAAAAGAAACGATCTCGGATATATAAGGACTTGAAAAAATCTTTTATGACTTCCACTTGTTAGCTGTTTTTACACACATTCAGTTTATCGAGGAATCTCAATAGTTTGAATGATTTGATTGATAATTTGCTTGGAAGTCATTCCTTCCATTTCACGCTCTGGCGTTACAATGATACGATGTTGCAACACAGGCACAGACACATTTTTAACATCATCTGGCGTTACAAAATCACGTCCGTTGATGGCAGCATATGCTTTGGAAGCTTTTAAAATGGCAATGGAAGCTCGTGGCGATGCGCCCATGTATAAAAATTGATTGCTTCGGGTATTGATGATAATTTCTGCAATGTATTTTAGTATTTGCGGCTCTACAACGACATCATTGACCAAACTTTGGTATTTGGTAATTTGCGCTCTGGTTAAAAACGCGGTAATCTTATCAATTTTGTTTTCTTCTTTTAACGCATGCTCACGCGCAATGATTTCAATTTCTTCTTCAAGATTTGGATATTCCACATTGATTTTAAACAAGAAACGGTCTAACTGCGCTTCTGGCAAGCGATAGGTTCCTTCTTGTTCAATTGGGTTCTGTGTTGCCAACACCATAAATGGTTCGTCCAAATTGTACTTGGTACCGTCCATCGTAATTTGTCGCTCTTCCATGACTTCAAATAATGCGGCTTGTGTTTTTGCAGGCGCACGGTTGATTTCGTCAATGAGTAACATGTTTGTGAATACAGGTCCTTTTCTAAATTCAAATTCAGACTTTTTCATGTCAAAAATAGACGTTCCCAATATATCACTTGGCATCAAATCAGGTGTGAATTGAATACGGCCAAAATCTACAGTAAGTGATTTTGCCAATAGTTTTGCGGTAATCGTTTTGGCAACGCCTGGCACACCTTCAATCAGTACATGTCCTTTGGCAAGCAGTGCTGTAATCAGCATATCAATCATGCCTTTTTGTCCCACAATTACTTTTGAGAGTTCTTGTCGTATTTTTTGAATACCATCCTGCAGTTCGGTCAGATCAATTCTGTTGGTAAATGACAACGGCGTGTTTTCTGGCTGCGCTTCCTGTTCGTTATTTTCTCCTGTAAAGTCCATATAATGCGTTTACTATATAAATTTATAATTTAATTGTCTTTGTTGCGGAATTTTTCAATCGCTAGGGTAATTTGTAATACATCATTTTCATCAAAAAATGGTTTGTTTCGCAATGTATTGATGAGTTTGATGAGTTTTTCGGTTTCTTCTAATGATTTTCCTGATTTTTGATGCAAGCGTTTGCAAAAAGTATCATCCAGTGCTTCGGTATCCATAAAATATTCAGTACGTAAATATTCAAGGAAATAGGTTATCTTTTTGTGAACTACATTCTGATGATCTTTGGTTTCATAGAACAGATTTCCAATGGTTTTGGTAAAATCCAGCGTTGTATTTTCCAGTGGTTTGATCACTTTTACAACGCGTTGTTTTCGTTTGGCATTAAACAAAATAAAGATGCATAAAAAGAGCAATGCCAAATACCACGCCCAACGCAAAGCGGGTTGTGCTAAGATAAATCGCAACTCAGAATCATTGTTTGAACCGTCGGAACTGATAATTTTATTAGGCGAATCAAAAAAGACATCTTTGTTGGGAATGTATGCCAACACACCTTCCGAATATTTGTAATGCTCTTCTTCCAGTAGTTTCAGATTTGTAAAAGTCACGGGTTGTGTGTGCAATAAAAACGAGCCTTTGCCTATAGGAATTTCAATGAAATTGGTGTAATTGGTTTGTGTAGAATCGTTTTCAAATTGCTGATAGCCTAATACTTTTGTGTTTACAGTGTCGATGGAGGAAAAGTAAATGTTTTTTATTCCTTTTTCAACTTCTATTTTATTTCGAACCAATCGATCATTGGTAAAAGTCAGTTTGGCTTTGCTAGCGGTACGATAATCATATCGTATGGAAAAGTTCAGTGAATCTCTCAAATAGCGCGACATGTCGTTTGAAGAGATAAATACCGTATTGCCATCTGCAGCAAAATCGAGTATTTCGTGAATGGAAGAAGGATCTTGCAAAAAATCATCAGAAATACTAATATATGTTCCACTGATTTTATATTCGTATGTATCCCAGTCGTACTGAGCGTTGAAAAACTCGTAAGGTGTTCGGTATATATTTCTAATTTTTCCGTTGTCTAAAATTCGATCCAATTCAGAATGGAATATTTTTAAATCGTAGGGTTTGGTGAGTCGTTCGTTGTAACTTTCACTCCAGTCAATAGGCGTTGGACGCGAAATTTCAAAGAACGCTGCTGCAACAATGATCGCAATTAAAATGCCGAGATATATTTTTAACTTTTTATTC
>JBCCLS010000430.1:0-3750 GCA_039026835.1 Bacteroidota bacterium
AAACATGTATATGATTTTGGTGTACTATATCACCTCCAACAATAGCTATTTTTAATGCTTCACTTTTCAATTCTAAACTCGCCAATAGAATAATATGTGCAGGTGTAAGCTTGATGCATGAAATTCCTTTTTCTATATAGTTTTTAAGTACAGAAGCAATATCTTTTGATGCATAGGTTGTTAAGGTGCCGCCAGAAACTATTGGGAGAAATAGACTCGTTACTGTTAAATCAAAAGCTATAGAGGTAAACAAGCCAAACGAAATTTCATCAAGTGTTTCTAAATAATATTTCTTTCACCAAGCAATATAATTTAGTAATGCGTGATGTTGAATTATGGTTCCTTTTGGTGTTCCAGTTGATCCAGATGTATAAATTATATATACAGGATCGCTTCCGGTTTGTATGTTGTTAATCGGAGTTGATTTGAACAATGTTGCATCAAAATCAACATCAATAACGAATTGTGTTCCTTTGTAAACCTCCGTACTTACGGCATTCTTTGAAGTTGTTATAAGTAGTTTGGCGCCTGCATCATTTAGTATAAATTGTTCTCTTTCTGGAATACTTAATGTATCTATCGGTACATATGTTGCGCCTGTTTTGATAATGGCTAAAATACAGGGAATAATCCACGCATTACGCTCCATTTTTAAGGCTACTACATCTGTTGGACCAATATTATATGTTGTTTGTAAACAGTCAGCTATTTGATTTGATAATTGATCTAACTGCAAGTAGGAATATTTTTTTTCTGCATCAATGGCAATTTTTTCAGAATGTAACGCTACTTGTTTTTGAAATAAATCTATGATGGTTTCCTGCGTTGAAAGCGTAACTTCTGTATCGTTTAGAGAATGAATTAGTTCTTTCTTTTCAACATCTGATAAGAGTTCAACTTTCTCAATAGGTTTTACAGGATTTAACATCATGGTGTGCAACAACTGTTTGAAATGCTTCATCAGTTGTATTATCATTTCTTGTTCGTACACATCTGTGTTATATTCTACATCAAATGAAAGGTATTCTCCTTCTTCTTTGAACGTAATATTCAGGTCAAATTTTGAAATACACTTGCCGCTATCCCAAATTTTATTTTCTTCTTCTATAGATAGGTCTTTCTTTACCTTGGCAATGTTTTGTAAGACTAACATAATGTCAAAGATGGCACTTCGAGAAGTATCTCCTTTTGAGTTAATATTTTCTACTAAGTGATCAAATGGATATACTTGATGATTGAATGCTACTGCTAATTCATCTTTTATGCGATTGTAGAATGTTGTAAACGTTTCTTCGGGAATCATTTGTGTGCGCAATGCAAGCGTATTTACATAAAATCCTATTTGATTTTCCAAATCAATATGATCTCTTCCGGCAATAATGGTTCCAATAGTAATGTCTTTTTGACTGAGATATTTGTAAAAAAGTACATTACAAATACCAAGCAACCCAAAAAATAGACTTCCGCCTTCTGCATCTATAAATTTACGCAAGCTTTGCGTGTCTGCTACAGAAATATACGTACTTAGTGAATGTCCATTGTAGGTTTTTAAACTAGGGCGAATTTTTGTTGATGGGAGATCAAGCGTTGGAATTTTTCCAGAGAGTTTTGATTCCCAATAGTTTTTATGCGCTTCATATCCATTACTTTTTAATTGATCTATTTGCCAAATAGTATAATCTTTATATTGAATACGCAATGGCGTCATGTTTGCATCTTTTCCCGAAACAAATGACTCATAGTAATGCATTACATCATTTGTTAATACTTCCATAGACCAACCATCACCAATAATATGATGCATATTGAAATAAAAGATATACTCATCATCAGATACTTGTAAAAAACTTGCTCTGAATAATGGTCCTTTTTCCAAATCGAAAGGTTGGTAAGCATCTCCTAAAACATACGATGCTACAGCTGCATCACTGTCATCAGCATTTCTATAATCCTGATAGTCAATTTTAAAATTAAGCTGTTCAGGAGTTAATATCCATTGACACACTTTTTCTTGTGCATCTTTTTTAAATATTGTGCGTAATATTTCATGACGTTCAATAACTGCATGAATTGCTTTTTTGAAACTGTCAATCTCATAGTTTCCATTCAAGTAAATATGCATAGGCATATTGTAAGCAACAGATGCTTCTCTATACTGACATAATATCCAAAGGCGTAATTGTGCATTTGATAAGGGATAATTTTCACTTTTTGGTGCTTCTTGTATGGACTGAAAAGATTGATTTTTGAATTTTACTCTTGTCTTCAAAAATTCGATAATTTCTTCTTTGTACCCGCGTATATCTAGTATATTATCTTGTGTTAAGCTATCAACATTACCTGTAACTTCAATGTTTTCTGCATTGGCATCAAGTTGTACTTTGATGTTTTTACCAAGTAATTCTTTTAGGATACTTTTAGCACTTTTTACTTCTATGTTTTCCATCTTAATTTTTTAAAAAATTAATTTTTGTCCTGTTTCGTTTGGCGTTGTATTTTGTTGTTTTTCTAGCATGATTATCGTTTCCATATAATCGGATAGCTTTTCTATGGTACGTTCTCTAATAATATCTTTGAGTCCGAGCATGATTTCAAATTCTCTATGAATCCTTGTAATTAGCTTTATCGCTACAATACTCTGTCCACCAAGTGCAAGAAAATCATCCTTTATTCCTATATTTCCCTGTTTTAGTACTTCTTCCCAAAGTGCTATGAGTTTTTCTTGTGTTTCGTTTTCTGGGGCAACATACGCTGTAGTACTTGTGAGTATTTGTCCTTCAATAGTGATGAGTTTCTTTTTATCAATTTTCCCATTAATGGTTAGCGGAAATTTTTCTATTTGTATAAAAACAGACGGAATCATATAGTCTGGCACTTTATGTAACAAAAAGCTTCGTATATCTGCTATATTTTCAGTTATTGAAGAAGTTAGGTATGCTACTAATCGTTTCTCTTCTCCTTTGGGTTCATCAATTACGACACTTACTTCTTTTATATGTTCTTTTTGAACAATTTGTTTTTCTATTTCTCCCAGTTCTATACGATACCCTCGTATTTTCACTTGATGATCCGTTCTTCCGATGAAGTGTAAATTTTCTCCTGCTCCCCATTTGACCAAATCGCCAGTTTTGTATAATTTTTGATCTTTTATAAAAGGATGCGAAATAAATTTTTGCGCAGTTAATTCAAGATTGTTTAAATATCCTTTTGCCAGTCCCACGCCTGAAATACAAAGTTCCCCTGTGACTCCATGTGGGACTAATTCGTTGTTTTCGTCTAATACGTATACTTGTGTATTTTGTATAGGTTTTCCAATGACAATTTCTTTTCCTGGCAGTACTTCATAAACAACACAACCTACAGTTGCTTCTGTTGGTCCATACTCATTGAATATTTTCATATCAGGATTAATCTTTAGTAGCGTATCAACATGTGATTGATGTAATACATCTCCACCAACAATAGCTACTTTGAGTTGTGTGCTCTGTAGGTTTAACGCATCTAAAACCATAATATGTGCTGGTGTTAGTTTGATACACGAATGTCCCGTTTCTATGTATCCTTCTACCACTTTAGTAATTTCATCACTTGATTTATACGTTGTTAACGTTCCGCCACTTATTAATGGTAGAAATAAACTCGTCACCGTTAAATCAAAAGCTATTGATGTAAATAATCCGAAAGAAATTGATTCTAATTCACTGAGATAATATTCTTTTCCCCATACTAAGTAATTCACTAACGATTTAT
>JBCCLS010000431.1:0-3740 GCA_039026835.1 Bacteroidota bacterium
AAACAAAACCAATTTAAATTTATTTAATATGAAAAAAATTATTTTATTATTAGCTTTATTCTTCTCGGGAATGGTGCTAGCGCAGAATCAATCTGCGGGACCAGTACAACCGATTATTAACGTACCAATTCCACAGCAATTTGGTGGAACTGAAATTTTCAGATTCAATCCTGGTATTGTAACGCAATTGGATTCAGGATTTGCTTTTGACTTTAACTCAAGCCGTTGGTTTTCCATTGGAAGCCTCAACACAGGATCACAAACGGTATATGGATTGCGTTTTCAACTGCCAAAAAGATCTGTAATTTTTGGATACCAAGATATCAATGACAACGATCCAAGAATTCAGTGGATTGGAACTGACAAGAGTAATTTAGAATTTAGAGCTGCTGATAGCTTCACATCTACCTCTTCAATCTTGAATGCGACAATGACCTTTGACGGAAGAACGTTCTTTGGAGAGCCTTTATCTGCAAGCGATCCATTAGTAGGAATTGATTATAAAGGTGTTCCTGGAAATACAAAAACAGGATTAATCGTATCCAACAATACGAGCAATGGTTCTGTATTTACAGGTATCAAAACCATCAATCAACTAAAAGCAAAAATAAAGACAGGTATTAGTGTTACCGAAGCTGGAAAAGCTGAATCAACAACTGGTATTAATATTGGAGTTGAAGAAGAAGGTGGCCTCAGTAGTGGTGTTAGAGCAAAAGTTGTAGGTAGCAAAACAGGAGCGACTTATGGTGTAGAAGCTTCTATTGGAAGTATTGTAAGCAATCCTTCAGGATTTGGAGCGGCTATTTTTGGTAGTTCAGCGGCAACACCAAACCGATTTGCAGGATACTTTAACGGTGATGTGTTTGTAACAGGAATGTTTACAGTATCTGACAAGAAATTAAAAGACAATATCCAGCCAGAAGCAAATATGTTAGACAAATTATCTCAGTTGGAGACAGTAACGTATACCTTCAAGCAAAACGAGCACTTAAACTTACCATCGCAATTACAGCACGGATTTTTAGCGCAAAACCTTGAGGAAGTATTCCCAGAATTGGTAACTACAATCGACAAGCCAATTTATGACAAGAAAGACAACTCAGTTGTTGGTTCATACGAATACAAAGCGGTAAACTACACAGGAATGATTTCAGTATTGACATCTAGTTTAAATGAAATGAACAACAAAATGACAGTATTGGAAACAGAAATTGCAGACTTACGAAGTGAGTTGGCTGCGACCAGAGATCGTGACGAAAATAATTCTTCAGAAGTTGGATTCACAATGAGTCAAAACCGACCAAATCCATTCACCAATCAAACAGTTGTAAATTACACATTGCCAAATGGAGCAGAAGCTGTAATTTCTGTATTTGACATGTCTGGTAAGTTTATCAAAGACTACAGCTTAACAAATACAAAAGGACAAGTAACGATTAGTTCAGATGAAATTGGAAAAGGCATGTTTATCTATAGCTTAGTATCAAATGGAGACATTATGGTAACTAAGAAGATGATCGTAAAATAAAAGCCCTTAGATCTTATCGATCCATATATTTACAAGCAGCATATACATCCGTGTATGCTGTTTGTTTGTTTTATAAAATGAACAATCCTGACTGTTAAAACTTTTTCTTTTTCTTGGGTCATTTCTTACTTTTAAAATTCACCAAAAAACCTAGAAATCATGAAAAAAAAGAGTATCAAAAGTTTATCCTTAAACAAAAAATCAGTTTCTAATCTGCAAACAGTAGAAAATGTAGTAGGACAGGGAACAATCCGTTGTATTTTATCTATCATTGATGAAAACGGTGTGAACATTTGTCTTGTGACTCGTGTCGTAGTTCTTTGCCCTGGACAAACAGAAGCTCAAGGATGTGTCTTAACGATTGAAGTAGATAGATTTGGCAATCCTATTTGCTAAACAGTTACACAACACAAAGCATTAAAGGCAATCAACCTCACTAGTTGATTGCTTTTTTTATGAATAATCCCAAAAAATTTGCATCCACACTACAGCAAATTATCACATCATAAAAAGTAAGAAAATCAGTGTAAAATTTTAATTGTTAAAATTTATTAAATTCTGACAGTCAGTATCTTATAGTTTTGTTAAGTACGGTTTTACCGTAATTGACGCTTTTTGTGATCGCGTAATTTTGTTAAAAAATTAACTAAAAAAGAAAAAATCATGAAAAGAAAAGGAATCAAAAAAATCGCATTTAAGAAGAGTATCATTTCAAATCTTGATTCTCAAAGTTTAACAGGTGGAACAAGAACGTCTAACTTATGTTCTGTTGTTTGTACTCAACAATGTCCTCCATTTTCGGAAGGTTGTTTTACACAAAATAACGGTAGTGCGTGTAAGTGTAAATAATTGATGCACTGAAGTAGCGAAAAAAATCCTGTTGTTTAACAGGATGTAAAAACTACTCGTTTATACAACAAAAAAGAGGCTGTCTAAAAAGTACAAACTTCGTCAAACCGAACTCATGTGCTGAACTTAATTCAGTATAATTCGGTTTCTCATAACAGTTGAAAATCAACGTAATGAAATTCTGAAGCCCATACTTTTTACACAGCCTCTTTTATTTTTTGTAGATCAGGAATATCAGCTCTTAGTTTCCGCCTCCTGTAGCTTTATTCAATTTGTCGCTTGCTGCTTTTTTAGCATCATCCATTTTTTTGGTGGCTGCATCTTTCGCGTCATTCATCTTCTTTGTTGCTGCATCTTTGGCTTCATCAACTTTGCCTTTGGCTGCGTCTTTTACGTCATTTACAGCTTTCTCAGCACCTTCTTTCAAGTCATTTACTACGTCTGCTGCACCTTCTTTAGCATCTTCAACCGCTTTTTCTGTACCTTCTTTTACATCATTTGCCATGTCTTTCACTGTTTCTTTGGCTTCATCTACAACCTCTTTGGTAGTTTCTTTCACATCTTTTACGATTTCTTTGCCTGTTTCTTTCGCCTTATCTGCTTCTTTTTTTACTTCTTCACACGAAGTCATACCAATCATTAACGCGACTACTAATGAGGCTCTTACTACTAATTTTTTCATTTCTTTTCTTATTTATTGTTAATTGTGTAACAATGTTAAGACTTCTTTTACTCATTCACAAAGAATACGTTAACATATTTTTAACATTTGATAAAATTAGCGCTGCTTTTTGTAATTTTTACTGTAGGATTGAACTTTGAAGTTCTTTAAACTATGATGTTTTGTCTAATTTGGTCAGATATGCCATAATAGTGGCGCTTGCATTTCCATTAGCATGTACATAAGTATGATTGATGCTGCCAATTTCCTTTGCATACTCAGCATCTGTAACCAAGCGATGCATTAGCTCCTGAAAGCTAGTTTTGGAGTGAACTGAAAGAATACCGCCAAGTTGTATCAAATCTTCCGCTTCTTTAAATCCTGTGTAATTTTTTCCAACTACGACCGGAATCCCAAAAACGGCAGGTTCTAACGTATTGTGTAAGCCTGTTGTGCCCATGCCGCCACCCACATACGCAATATCAGCATAACTGTATACTTTGGTCAAAATGCCTATAGTATCTACAATAAGCACGTCAAAATGGCGTAAATCTGAATGTTGTGCTTTTTCAGAGAATAATACAGTCGATTTTTTAATGCTAATTTTTAATTTTTTAATTTAAGGTTGTTTTATATTATTTGGCGCAATGATAAAATTTCAGTTTTCGATTGCTGCATTGATAAACGGAACAAAAAGCGCTT
>JBCCLS010000432.1:0-3736 GCA_039026835.1 Bacteroidota bacterium
ATTTGTTGTCATAGACATTAAATGTTAATGCTTGTTTTGTAAAGTTAAAATTAACAAAATTAAAATGAAAGTTATACTATAACTTTTTTAGCTTTCACCGTAAGATCATTGCAATTTTTGATCCCGAATACTTCTTCACCATAAACTACCTGATTTCTTGAACTGCGCAGTAATACCCGTGCACAGAAAATGCGGTTTTGACACTTTTGTTACTCAAAGATTATTAAAATGAAACCTCTATCCAACAAACAGAAATGGTACTTTAGTAGCATTAGTCTATTGATCATTTTTGGCACTTTTTTCCTTTTTATTTCCTATAAAAATTTAGGATTAGCAAATAAAAAGCGTGTCATTCAAAATACTGAAAAATCCGTTCTTAAAGAATTAGAAAATTTAGAACAACAACTGCAAAGCGATTTTGAAACTGTAAAAAAAATTGCGGATACGTATGCACAACTTATTGGAAAATATCCAAAAAAAGCCAAAGCAATCATCGATTCGTTGCCAATGTTATTTGGAGGATATAATTTTTCTGCCATTGGCATACATCCGTCGCCAGCATATAGCAAGGAGTTTATTAAATATGATAGAACATTTAAACTCAACACCAAAAAAACATTATGGGCGCCTTTTTATAACAACAAAACACATAAAATAACCCGTTTTCCCTACGATTACACCGATAAAGAAAAAGCCGGAAAATACTGGTATTCAGAAGATATTACTACCGGAAGCTGGACCACTCCTTATTTTGGTCCTGCTAGCAACAGCTTGCTTGTCAGCTATCGATCTCCGATTATACGTGACACTCAAAAAAATAAAAATGATGGAATTATTTGTTTGGATTATGCACTTGGATACATTCAGGAAAAAGTTGCTAAACTGAAATTGTATCGCAAAGGATATGGCATTATCATCAATGAAGATTCCATCATTGTCTCGCATCCATCGTCTAAATATTTAGGCAAAAAAATACATACCGTACTCTCTGATGAAACCTTGCAAGGCATTAAACGCTTAGCAGAAAATAAGTTTCTTCCGATCAAAGAATACAACGATCGAATTGTAGACCGAGAATTGTATTTTAAACACATACTTCAAATAGATAATACGGCGTCGCCTATAACCTATACCGCCATTATTAATTTGCAAGAAAGTGAAACCCTAGTAGCTGATAATGCTACGGATATCAATCCAATACAGAATGTAAAATCACTGCGCTTACAAATTATCTGTGGCGTAACGCTCATTGTTTCTTGCATCATCTTTTGGATGTTTATATTGTTCCGTTTTCCAAGAGTTTGGCTACTGATTTCGCTGCAATCGTTGGTGTATATTTTAGGCACATTAGCCATCATTTACATCCAACTCAAAACACCTTTATACTCGTTTTCAAGCACGGATACTGAAATCACCAATCCGATAGAATTAGATGCTTATTTGAATGCATTTCAGCGAGAACATGCGTCAGATAAAGAACCGGTTTGCATCGTGAGCACAGGTTTTTTAATTCAAAATGCAAAGTTTTCCTCTGCGAATGACTTGCATATTACAGGATATTTATGGCAAAAAGTGAAAAATCCAACTGCGATGGTCAAAGCTTTTGAACATGATGAATTGTCCGAAATATTACGCCCAGATTTTCCAGAAGCCGAAACACTCGATTTGGAGTTGATTCGAAATAAAGACGGATTAATTCAGTGGTATTTCTCGGCAGAAGTACGCCAATCGTTTGATTATTCAAATTATCCGTTTGATGAAGAAGATATTTGGTTGCGAATTCGTCCAAGGAAAGCCTATCAAGAACAATTGCTATTTGTCCCAGATTTTGATTCCTATTCTAAATTTGTATCGCAAAATGACTATTATTTAAATCCAAATACACCTGAAGCACAGCTAAAAAATGGACTGGAAAAAGATTTGTTTATCAAAGGCTGGGAAATTATACGTACCTCTTTTTCTGTACGTGACCGATTGTACAATACTTCTTTTGGAAAATTTACACTCAAAGAAAATTATACATATCCAGAACTGTATTTCAACATCACTGTCAAACGCCGTTTTTTAGAAGTATTTGTAGTGTACTTTATTCCAATTTTGGTCACTGCATTTTTGCTCTTTACAGTGTTAATGACCTACACAAGAAATGCAGAAACCAATGAATTATATGGGTTCAATGTGTCTACCGTACTTGGATTTTGTGCCAGTCTTTTCTTTGTGATCATTGTATCGCACATGTCGCTCCGAGAAACATTACAAACAGGAAGCATCATTTACTTAGAATACTTTTTCTTCTGCTTGTACTTCCTGTTGTCTATCGTATCTATTGGCGCTTTCTTTTTCTCTTCATCGTCTGCTCCTGCTTTCTTTAAGAAAAATAATGGCATGTTGATAAAAATGATCTACTGGCCACTATTCTGCCTTATCATCCTACTGCTCACAACATTACATTTTTCAACCTTTTAACAACAATCAAAATGAAGACATCGTATACGCTGGTGCTCACATTGCTGAGCCTCTTTAGTCATGCTCAAGAATCAATTTTTTCAGAACTCAATAAAAAAGGATTTGGAACCTTTGAGGTGACAGCACAATACTTTTTTATGCATCGAACAAACACTAATTTTAATAATGACACAAATAGACATGACAATTCTGGTACTGTAGCTTTTACATTCAACTACGAAACACCTACGTTTAAAAATTTCTCCTTAAAGCTTTCCTATTTGGAAACACAATTACTTTCAGACTATTACAAAACATCGGCTACGATAGATGACAATAGAGCTGAAAAAAAAGTTCAAAATGATGCCTTTCGCTTTTTAAATAATATCTCGCTCAACTACGACCTTTCTGCAATAGGATTGGAAGGCGGACGTGTAGTTATAGGACGCTTTCCGTTAGATATGGAATACATGACACGATATCCTATCCGACAAAAAGAACAAGCGTACGAAGGTGTGTATGTAGAAATTCCATCTATTGGAAACATGCGTTTGAAAGCTGGACACATAACGCAATTTAGCAGTTGGACAACCAACGAAGGAGATATTGAATTTAAAGATGTTGCATTAGTGTATGAAAGCGAAGGCACATATACGAGTAGTGGACATTCTTTTGTAGAAGCAACATATTCCAATACCAAAAAGGGAAGTTTCTTGTCAACCTATTACAATCGATTTCATCAACTTTCTAGTGATACCGAACCCAATACATCTTTGAATGTCATCGGATGGAGTTCGTTACAAAAAATAATTCCCTTTAGCGCCGACACGTTCATTTCGTTTCGAAAAAAAGGAACTATACAATGGGGCGCACATGGAAATACCTACGCTATACAACCCGCATTGATGTTTACGTATGACACTTTTTCTGTAGAAGCTGGACTTTTTTCTGTAGATGGATCGATGGAAGTTCAAAATCCGTTTGGAGGACGATGGATTGCCGCAGAACCTTTGTTTGAAATTGATTTTCAGCGAAAAAAAGACAGTGATTCGTATTATATCGAAACCAGCTATCGTTTTGCCAAAGGAAAAATCTACGGACTCTACACACGAAGTGTCAACACACGATTGGATGAAGTATTTGAAGAATACAACATCATTACCGCACACGAAATTGGAAAACGCCTAAATGCAGCGATAAAACTAGCACTTTTCAAGAAGGATTCCGCTATAGGAGAAGAACAACTACTCGACGCACGTCTGGTATTGAACTACACTTTTTAATTACCTAA
>JBCCLS010000433.1:0-3720 GCA_039026835.1 Bacteroidota bacterium
AAATCTTACACTTCGAAACGCTCAGTGTAAACTTTACAAAACCCTCAAAGCAACTATTTTCAAATTAGCAGATTAAAAAATCATTGGTACATTATTAAATTGCTACATTGACGCATTAGCATATTGAACCTTTAGACCAAATTTCCATATCTCACATTAAATTCCTACTTTGTGAATCCCAAATAATAACATGCTACACAAAATTTGCCTAATAACTAATTTGTTGTTTCGACGACACAGGAAATTCCTATGCTTTCTGAGCATGGTTGTGTTCTCAACATTGTTTTCCTTGAGTTATGGGCAAGATTCAGCGAATCCAAAAGATACTGAGATTCTTCTGGCAGATGATTGGGAGTTTTATTGGAATGTATTGCTCGAACCTAACGATATTACGTCTGATGTTACTTCAAGAAAAGTTTCACTAAAAAGCTGGACCAATTTTTCCCTTTCAGATACTGAAACACTTCCTCCATTCGGATATGCAACGTATAAAACCACTGTACAACTTCCCAAAGAACGTCGGTCTGTTTCATTGTATATTCCAGCAATTTATGCGTCTTCAAAGACTTGGATCAACGGAAAACTAGTCTCGAAAATCGGAGAAGTTGGAAAAACGAAAGCCGAAACCTTGCATCGACGCTATCAACAAATTATTCCGCTTGATACTGACGAAACAAATTTTGAAATTGTCATTCAAGTTGCGAATTTTTATCATAATAAAGCCGGAATACATGAACCCTTGGTCATCAATACGACCACACAGCTTCAAAACAATAAAACCAAACGCGTCATAGCAGATATGATTTATATTGGAAGTTTGAGCTTTATCGGCTGGTTCTTTTTGCTCTTCTTTTTGTTGTATTGGAATAAAGACCGAGCCGTGCTGTACTTTGCCATTTTGTGCTTGTCACTCTCCTATTTGTCACTCAATGATCGTTATGCGCCTTTTGCGGAAGTTTTTGATTCGGTGAGTTGGGTGTTGCTCACGAAAATAGAATACATAACGCTGTTTTTATCAGGTTTGTCTGCTAGTTTGTTCTTTTACACCATCTTTATTGAATTTGTACCCAAAACCTACAAGAAAATCATTGTATATGGTTTTTTCATCTTAGTTACCTTATCTACGCTACTTCCGGGACCGTATTTTACGCAATTTGTAGTGCCATTTCTTTTATTGATGATGTGCAACTTGGTGTATGTGACGTTCATTATTTTCAAAGCTATTGCCAGTCAACGGCGTGAATCTATTTTGATGTTGACAAGCATGTTGCTCGCGGCGTTTATTTTTGTGGCGCATATTTTTATTTTTTTAGGAACGAATGGAAATGCGATTGTATATGTGAATTTTGGCTACATTATTTCATTTTTATTGCTTTCTACCTTGCTGATGACACGTTTTGCAGATTCGTTTCACGCACTTGAAAAAGCCAAAATTGTTGCTCAGGCACAACAGACAGAAATCGCAGCGAAGTCAGAAGAGCTCTCAAAAGTGAATTTAGAGTTGCAAGAAAATGTACGTCAGTTGAAAAATTACAATGCCGAATTAAACAGCTTTAATCATATTGTTTCTCACGATTTAAAAGCGCCTTTGGTTGCTATGCATTCGTTGATTTCGTTTATCGAAGAAGACCTTGAAATTCAAAATAAAGATGCAAAAACACATTTTGAGTCATTGAAAGAACGGATTTCTAAAATGTATGCATTGATCAATGGATTGCTTGAATATTCGCGTATAGCACAAGGAAAAAAGACCAAAGAAACCTTTAGTATCAATGCCTTGCTTCATGAAATTGCAAACATTCTCAATCCAGAACAAAAACACCGCATTCACATTCCGACAACCGATCAAGAAATTTGTACGAGCAAAGTAGAGCTGCAACATGTCTTTTTAAATTTGATCAGTAACGCCATCAAACATTGCGATAAAGAAAGTGCTGAAATTCATATTCTACACAGCAAATCTGATGAATATTATCAATTTTCTATTCGTGACAATGGTCCTGGAATTGACGCAAAATACCATAACAAAATTTTCAATATGTTCTATCAATTGAAAGAAGCTGAACAAATTGAAAGTACTGGAATTGGACTCACGATTGTAAAGAAAATTGTATCGGGCAATCATGGTAAAGTGACTATTGAATCTGATGAAGGCATCGGTACTACAATTCGTTTTACGTGGAAGTTGAGCTGATATTTTTTTGTTGATTTGTGATCTATCAAAGTTCATCAGAAGTATTAGCGTAGCGATCTGATCTATTGAAATCACACACAAAATAATTTAAGAAGGAAAAAGATCGCATTGCTACGATCGTAATGACGCAACAAAGATTCTATAAATCACTCGTGTTCATTATAAAAATTGCAAGAACATGCATGAATTCTCAAAAAACGAACTAAAAGCTTGTAGTAAAGCAGTCGAGAAGCTTTCCACTAGCAGAAAATGAATCTAGGGAATTTCCCCCAAAGCGGAAACAAGTATAAATCAATTTAATAATCTAAAACTTCCTTCAACGCTGCTTCAAAATCATTTTTTGGCAAGTATTGCTGTTCCAAACCTTGATCAAAAGGAATAGGCGTTTCTAAACTTGCAACACGCTTTACAGGTCCGTCTAAATATTCAAAACAATTTTCCATAATCATGGCAGAAATGTCGCTTGATATACTTCCGAAGAGCGAATCTTCTTGTAAAATAATCGCTTTTCCTGTTTTCTTTACAGATGCGAAGATAGCTTCAGTATCCAATGGTTGTAATGTTCGCAAATCAATTACATCTGCACAGATTTCTGGATTTTTATCCAACGTTTCCAATGCCCAATGTACCGCCGAACCATACGTGATGATAGAAATATCGTTCCCTTCTTTCAACAAAGAAGCTTTTCCTAAAGGTAACGTGTAATAATCAGTTGGCACCTCTTGATAAATGCTTCGGTATAACGCTTTGTGCTCAAAAAATAACACCGGATTTGGATCGTTAATCGCCGTTGCTAACAAACCTTTTGCATCATACGGAAATGCTGGATAAACCACTTTTAAACCAGGTGTTTTGGTAAACCATGCTTCATTAGTTTGTGAATGAAAAGGTCCGGCTCCTACTCCAGCACCACATGGCATACGCACCACAACATCTGCATTTTGATTCCAACGGTAATGCGATTTTGCCAATAAATTCACAATTGGATTAAAACCACTCGATACAAAATCAGCAAATTGCATTTCCATCACGGCTTTCATACCATTTACCGACAATCCGTACGCCGCAGACACAATCGCAGATTCACAGATTGGCGTATTGCGCACACGCGCTCTTCCAAACTGATTTATAAAATCATTGGTAATTTTAAAAACACCTCCATATTCCGCTACATCTTGTCCCATAATGACCAAATCGTCATGTTTTTCCATGGATTGTTGTAACCCTTGCGAAACAGCATCTACAAAACGGATGTTTTCTGTATTTGAATTTGGGGTAACTTCTTGATATATTGAATTTTTATACACATCACTTAATTCATTACTTTTAGTAGAAGTTATTTTGTTTTCATCAAATACTTTTTGCAAATGTTCGTTGATTTCAGCAGAAATTTCACTTCTAAAACTTTCATCCATCTCGGCTGTTAAGATGCCTTCTATTGTCAAATAATTACCGTAATTATCAATTGGATCTTTCGCTGCCCACGCATTCATCAATTCTTTTGGAACATACTTTGTCCCACTCGC
>JBCCLS010000434.1:0-3712 GCA_039026835.1 Bacteroidota bacterium
ATTAATTTAAGTGATCTTTCACAGAATTAATGTTAATTTTTTTAGCATTAACAGTAAAGCGTTTAATCTTTTAGTATATTCGTTAAACAAAAAAATCAACTTAATCGCAAATCATGAAATCATTTTCACTTAAATTTCTATCACTCTCCCTGATAGCGCTACTTTCCTTTAAGGTAGATGACACACAAGAGTTTAAAGGCAAAGCTTATTATTTTTCAAAATCTAAAATGCAACTAGGAAGTTGGGGCGCACGTTTAAGCGAAGCACAGAAGAAAGATGTAGCTGCACGTTTGAAAAATCGTTTGGAGAAGACGTATGTATTAAGTTTTGACAAAGTAGCCTCTGTATTTAAGGAAGAAGATAAATTGGATGCAATGTCTGGCGCAACCGATTCTTGGGGGGCTAATTTTTCTAGAGGTGAACAATATAAAAATGTAAAAGATGTTGCACTCGTGCAATCACAAGAATTTTATGGGAAGAAATTTTTGGTAAAAGATAAATTACACGCTATTGATTGGCAAATGGGCAAAGAAACAAAGCAAATAGGACAATATATGTGTTTCAAAGCTACAGCAACAATTTCACAAGATGATTTGCAATGGTATAACTTTTCTTGGAGTGATTTGCGAAGAAAAGACGAAGACGGAGATGGAAAGCCTGATGTGCCTATGGTAGAAGTAACGGCTTGGTATACACCACAAGTTCCTGTAAGTCACGGACCTGCTGAATATTGGGGATTGCCAGGATTAATCTTGGAAGTAAATGCAGGCGATACTACGATGTTATGTTCTAAAATTGTGATCAATCCTGATGAAGAAATCAAGATTAAAGCACCAAAAGGAGGAACTGAGATCACCAAAAATAAATATCAGGAAACTATTCGCGGCAAAATGCAAGAAATGATGAGCAATCGCGGACGCAGAAGAGGCTAAGATACTTTTCAAATCAAACACTAAATAACTACTAATTTTACTCAACATACGATCATGAAAAAACTTTGCTTTCTGCTGCTTTTTTTCATAACAACTGTTTCTTTTTCACAAATAAAAATGGAAGGAGTTGTCAGAGACAGTCTTAATAAACCTTTGGAACTTGCCAATGTAATTGCCTTAAACAAAGATTCTGGTACGCTGGAATCGTACGGTATTACAGATAAGTCTGGAAAATACAGACTCAAATTGGCAAAGAATAGTAACTACAAAATTCAGGTAAGTTATATTGGACTCAAAAATTTAGAGCAAGAACTTTCAACCAAAGAAAGTGATATTACCAAAGACTTTATCATGAAAGATGGTAATTCGCTTGAAGCAGTTGAATTGACTTATGAAATGCCAGTAACTATTAAAGGTGATACACTTGTCTACAATGCCGATTCCTTTAAAAATGGTACAGAACGGAAACTGGAAGATGTCCTCGAAAAATTGCCCGGCGTAGAAATCAACGAAGACGGACAAGTAGAAGTAGAAGGAAAAGTTGTCAATAAATTAATGGTGAATGGTAAAGATTTCTTCGATGGAGATACCAAATTAGCCACAAAAAATATCCCCTCAAAAGCCGTTGATAAAATTCAAGTATTGCGTAATTATTCGGAAGTTGGTCAGCTTCGAGGTGTTACAAACAATCAGGACAATGTAGCAATTAACATTAAACTAAAAGAAGGTAAAGAAAACTTTTGGTTTGGAAATGTGACTGCTGGAAGCGGTGCTTCGCCTGATAATGAGTTGTACTTATTTCAGCCCAAACTTTTTTATTACAGCCCAAAGTATAGTTTGAATTTTATTGGAGATTTGAATAATATTGGTGAACTCGCACTCACACGGCGTGATATCCGTGGATTTACGGGTGGATTCCGGGCTCCGAGTAGAAGCAGCGGAACCAATATCAATCTCGGAGATAACGGCTTAAACTTTTTAACCAATCAAAACAATGCGCTTGAAATTGAAAATAAGTTAGCGACAGGAAACTTTAGTTATTCTCCTAACAAAGCATTGGATTTAGGTGGATTTTTAATCTTCAATACAAGTCGTATTTTATCAAGAGAAACTAGCTTGGTTCAATACACAGATCCTGAATTAGGTATCCCAGATGAAGCTACGGAACAGCGTAATAGAGAACGTTCTGACCAAGCTGTATTGAAATTAAGTGCTTCGTATCAACCCAATTTAAACAATCAATTAGATTATGATGTGATTGGAAGAATTTCAAACGATTCTCAAAATCAAGGAGCATTTTCATCTGTGATTGGTAGCACCAATCAAATTGAAGAAGTAACTCCGTTTAGCATTAATCAAAATTTAAATTATTATTACACATTAAACGAGAATAATATTTTTGCCCTTGAGGCGCAGCATTTAATCAAAGACGAAGATCCGTTTTACAATGCTGTTTTAGACAATGATACCAACAGTGCTTTTGACACTACTGCAAATGCCTTAGGATTGGATACCAATCCGGCACAATACAATTTGGGTCAAAACAGGCGTATTAAATCCAATCAGGTGGATGCAAAGTTGGATTATTATAATATTTTAAATGCACGCAGTAACCTGAATATTACATTTGGAACTATTTTGAGTCAGCAGCGATTCAACTCAAATTTATTCCAATTTTTAGGTCCAGGTTTGACATTCAATCCTACGCCGACTTTCAATGATGGGCGTGCTACCAATGATACAGAATATAATTTTAGCGACATATATTTAGGCTTCCATTACCGTTTAAAAAGCGGTAAGTTTACATTTACACCAGGATTTTCGGTCCATGCGTATGGTAACAATAATACACAGTTTGGTGTAAAGTATACGGATAATTTCTTTAGAATACTTCCAGATTTCGAGACACGCATTCAATTTAAAAAGAGTGAAGCATTGACAGTTCGTTATGAAATGCGAAATCAATTTACAGATGTGACTCGACTAGCTGAAGGGTTGGTGATGAACAACTTCAACAGTTATCAATTTGGAGAACCTACCTTGCAAAATGCATTATCACACAATGTGAATTTAATTTACACAAGTTTTAACTTGTTCAATTACACCAATGTATTTGCAAGGGCTTCGTATTCTAGTAATATTGATCAGATTCGTGGATTGACAAATTTTGAAAATGTCATTCGTACAAGCACCTTTTTCAACTCAAATTTTGCAGATGAGACTGTGACTCTTTCGGGTCGTGTACAACGTACTTTTGGAAAAATTAGAGCGAGTTTGTTTGCCAATTTTAATTACAGTAAAATCAATCAGTTTATTCAAGGACAGCGATCAGTCAACGAAGGATTCACGCAATATTATGTACCTAGTGTTCGAACGAATTTTAGAGTGGCTCCCAATGTACAATTGCGTTATCGTTACAGTGTTACAGACAACACACAAGGTGGACGAGATACACAGTTTATTACCAATGCCGTTACGGTTGATTTTGACGCCTACATTTGGAAGAAAATTACATTTAAAACCGATTATACCTATACCAATCAGGACATTGGGAATGGAGAATCACAATCGTTTGAAACTTGGAATGCATCGCTTTCTTATAGAAAAGACAGAGATGCCAAATGGGAATATGAAATTAGAGCTTCGAACCTTTTAGATATTGATGCGCAGGTACGAAACAGTGCGAATAATTTATCGGTATTTAGTTCTGAAACGTTTATTCAACCGCGATTCATAACGTTCCGATTCATCTATACATTGTAGTACAATAAAATATATTG
>JBCCLS010000435.1:0-3712 GCA_039026835.1 Bacteroidota bacterium
GCAAGCTGTCATCTATGCTGAATGCAGTGCCTTCACGACGCTTTTTGTAGGTTTTTGCATAAAAAATCAATTCCAATAGGAGTCCCAATATCCATGCACAAATAGCGATGATAAATAACCATGGTAGCCCATCTCCAGTAGGAAAAATTAAAAAGGATATCATGGAAAAAAGTAGTATGAATCCTGGGACGAAGTTGACTAAGAATTTGTCAATAAAAAGGTCATTAAAGAACGCTTTGATGTTTTCGTTGTTCATAAGTTTTATTACTGTTGGTAATCGGTTTCACACAAATGTTATGTTTTAAAAGTAATAAATTTGAATGAAAATTTGTCAATTCATCCTAAAGAAAGTACTGTTTTTCTATTAAAATTAAATTCCCAAAAATCAAAAAAGCGATTTATCTTTACAGCTTAGAATTCTACACAGATGCGAATACATTTTATAGCAATTGGCGGAAGCGCTATGCACAATCTAGCATTGGCGTTACATGCCAAAGGATACCAAATTACAGGAAGTGACGACGTAATTTTTGAACCTTCTAAAAGTCGATTGGACGCTAAAGGATTGTTACCTGAAAACTTTGGATGGTTTCCTGAAAAAATTACCACAGATTTAGATGCAATTATTTTAGGAATGCATGCCAAACCAGATAATGCCGAATTGCTAAAAGCGCAAGAATTGGGCATTACCATTTATTCATATCCTGAATTTTTATACGAGCAATCAAAATATAAAACACGCGTCGTTATTGGAGGAAGCCACGGAAAAACAACCATTACCTCAATGATTTTACATGTGTTGAATTATCATGACATTGAAGTGGATTATATGGTAGGTGCGCAGCTAGAAGGCTTTGATACCATGGTGCATCTGACCGAAGAAAATGATTTTATTGTGTTGGAAGGAGATGAATACTTATCGTCTCCGATTGATCGCCGACCAAAGTTTCATTTATATAAACCAAATATTGCGTTGTTGAGCGGAATTGCCTGGGATCATATCAACGTGTTTCCAACCTATGAAAATTATGTAGCGCAGTTTCAAATATTTGTCGATTCAATCACTAGAGGTGGAAGTATTAATTACAATGAAGAAGACGCAGAAGTGGTACGAGTTGTAGAAGCTTCTGAAAATCCGATTCGAAAATTAAGCTACAAAACACCCAACTACACGATTGAAAATGGGGAAACACTCTTAGAAACTCCTGATGGTTTTATGCCCATTGAAATATTTGGAAAACACAACCTCAACAATCTAGCAGGCGCGAAATGGATTTGCCAACACATCGGCGTTGATGAGGAAGATTTCTACGAAGCTATTTCTACCTTCAAAGGCGCAAGTAAGCGATTGGAAAAGATTGCCGAGAAAGGCACTACAGTAGTCTATAAAGACTTTGCACATTCGCCTAGTAAAGTACAAGCAACTACAAAAGCTGTCAAAGAACAATATAACAAGCGTACTGTATTTGCTTGTTTAGAATTGCATACGTACAGCAGTCTCAATGCAGAATTTCTCAAAGAATACAAAGGTACGTTAGATGCTGCTGACAAAGCAGTGGTGTTTTATTCGCCGCACGCCGTTAAAATCAAACAATTGGAAGAAGTGACAGCAGCGCAAATTGCAACTGCTTTTCAACGAGACGATTTGGTAATTTATACAGATCCAACAGCATTCAAAGACTATTTATTCAGTCAGAATTTAGACAATACAGCCGTTTTACTCATGAGTTCAGGAAATTACGGCGGACTTGATTTTGAAGAATTTATGGCACGTATACACTAAATTGTCAGAAATTGCGTTTTTCTGATAACTAACCACCAAAACCAACGCATATATTTCATAATTACGTACTTATTAATTACCGATTTAAATTATTTAATTATGAAAAAAATGTCACTATTATTAGCCTGTATAGGCTTTTGTTGTCTCTCCTGTTCAAATGATGATACTACTACAATTGAACCAGATGGCGGATTTTATGCTCTAAAAGTAGGGAACTCTTGGGTATATGAATATATCAATAGAGTCAATCCGTATGCTGATTTATTTAACGGCACCAATATTTTTGAAGAAACCAATGTGGTTGATTCTGTAAAAGTTGTTGGCACCGAAGAAATTGACGGAAACACTTTTTACAAATTCCGAATTCGAACATCCGGAAACGACAGTAATTATCCATTGTGTTATGACAATGGAGAACATTTTGAGTATTTCAGAGATTCTTTAGGGTATCTCATCAATCAGTATGGAAAAGTGAAGTTTGCTGTAGAAGGCGACACACAAGAATTTCTACAAGTGGCACATCAAAATGATCGTTTCTTAAGGCAGCTTTCGTCTGAGAGTGAAATTGTGTCCACACCTGTGGGCGACTTCGACTGTTTTTGGATGGAACTCTACGTGCGAAATAACTTCAACGATGAACGTTCTAAAGGAACAAGTTCGTTTTACTATAAAGAAGAAGTTGGCTTGGTCTTTTCAAAAATTTCGTGGGCAAATGAAATACTCCACAGAATGGAAAGACGTCTGGTGTCTTACGATGTGCAATAAGCGTGTTTGCTGAGTAGCGTGAGTTCGATATAAAAACAGATCAGTGGTTTTATCTTTTCTGCAGTGTAGCAGGGATTTTTCGTTAAAAATTTCTGAAGCCCTGGAAGAAATTTAGAAAAATTGATGCGGTTTTGGTTTTTCTCCTAAAAGAAAAAGCAAAAACACCTCTGGAAAAGCGCACTTTCTTTTGTTGATGCCTGTGCTGAACTTGATTCAGTATTCTTTGTGCGAGCAAAGAAAATGAAAGTAAAAAACTGAAATGTAGTAATTTGTGTTTTATTTTCTAAGTGAGCATAATTTCTATTTGAATAAAATGTATACATAACTGACCTTAAGTACATATTTTAAGTGCTAATAAAAGCTTTATGATGAGATTAATACTGATATAAATTCAACACATGAGTTCAGTTTGACGAAATCTATACTTTTTATACACGCTATTAAAAGTAATCAGAAATAATTTACTTTAAGTGACTTGTGTAGCATATCTATACAATGTTGTCGAGAAAAGCCGTAATATCTTTGCGGCTTTCTTGTTGTAACGCGTCTTTGGCAAGCCTTCGATCTTTGGGTAATTTGTCTTGTGATAATTTAAATTTACCTTCCCAAGCTGTAATTTCTATGCTAAATCCGACAATGTAATCTACCAACGATTGTACTTTTGGACTTTGTGTGTCTAATACATATGGCGTTGCACTCGTTTCCAAAAAAGAAGTCATGTCTGCAATGGATTGAATCACTTCATTATCGTCTGTAATTTGCGTCACATTTCCTGAAATATGAACTTTTACATAATTCCATGTGGGTAATTGTGTAGTACTGTAAATATTGGGAGAAATATAGCAATCTGGCCCGTGAAATATCGCTTGCGCGGGAATGTTTTCCTGTAATAATGTTACTTGCGGATTGAATTTGTCAATATGTCCAATCAATGAGCCGAATTCACCTTCCTCTTTATATATGAGTGGTACGTGTGTGGTGAAAATTTGACTGTCTTTGGCAGAAATCAACGTAGCTAACGGATACCGCTTGATCGTTGCTATAATGTTTTTAAAATCAGTTTCCTGATGATGTTTTGGAGGGTAGTTCATATCAAACTCCAAATTGTGTTAAATGATGATGTAAATGTTTGTACTGCATTTTTCCCCATTGTTCGTGTGTAAA
>JBCCLS010000436.1:0-3709 GCA_039026835.1 Bacteroidota bacterium
AATAATTGATTTAATACTGGCTGTCCGGTAAAATAAGTACTTTTGCTCATGTTGATCATATTTTTGTGTGGTAACTCAAATATATCAACTTAGAAGCTGTCTTTTTAGACAGCTTCTTTTTTTTAACCGGACAACAATGAACTTGATTCAGTTTGACGGAAATTACACTTTTTATACAGTCTTTTTTTGTTGTTGCTCAGATTAAGCATTACGCTAAACTTGATTCAGCTTTACATACAAAAGCGTACGAAGATTAATAAGATTTCGCGTCAAACGCGAAATGACAATTTGCATTATGATTGGTCATAAAGAAATCATTGTGTCATCCACTATAATCACCAAAACTTCCACTTTCTTTTGGTCTTTTTAGGTTTTTCTTTTGTGATGGTACTTTTAGAAAACTGCAATACTATAGCGTCATATTCCCCATCATCCAAGGTTTGCATAACAAATTGCTCCTCATCTACACGTCTGAGCTTGTTCTTTGGTTTTACTGCCGAAATAAAATCTTCAAATGTAATTTTAACTATGTTTTCTTCTGCTCGTAGTATGATAAAATCAGCTTTGATAATGAGTGATTTTGTATTTGGAGCTATGACAATGAACGTTTTAGTGCCTTCCGAAAAATCAGCTTCCATTAAGGTGGGTACATGTATATCTTCATGCAGATCCTCAATAAATTGAAGCTGTATAATATGTTCTACAATGGCTTTGCAAATTTCATCTTCTGTCGTATAGTTTGATTTGAATCGATGTAGCATTTTTTGACCCAAATAAAACGCTCTCTTACAACCACTCAACTGCACGGTAGCACCATTTTCATTGATCATGTGGATAACCATGTGGAGGTTTAGTAATTCACTTTCTTTAGCCCATCGTTGATTGTACTTTTCTTCAAATCGTTCGGGAGACATGGCATCATCAAATTCGGGTGTAATGTCACTATTATTGAGCTCGCTTAATGCCAAAGCAATTCTGCTAGCTACATAATAATCTGCTTCACTTGCACCCGTATTTAATTGAATATCATATTCATCAAAATCTTTGGTGACAGTTACACCTCTAGAAGATTTTTGCGGAATATAAAACTTTGAATAGGCTGGTAGCGCAGCACTGTCAATATCCGTACCGACAATAGCGATATCTTTCGTAAGATAGGTATTCGCTAAGAACTCTGAAAATGATATGTCAACGATGTTTTTTACATAAATATGATAACTCATAGCATATTTTACACTTTTATTTGGCGATCAATTTGTTGATTTAACGAAATAAAAGTTTCAGTACGAGAAACGCCTTTAATCGCTTGAATTTTATGGTTTAAAATGTGCATGAGGTGTTCGTTGTCTTTGCACAAAATTTTAACTAGCAATGACCAATCGCCTGTAGTATAATGACTTTCCATCACTTCCGGAATTTGATCTAAAGCTTTTACCGCATCAGGATTTCGCATGGCTTTGTCTAGATAGACACCAATAAATGCCATGGTTTTATAGCCTAAAACTTTTGGATTAATCACAAACTTTGAACCCACAATCAATTTGGCATCTTCTAGCTTACGCAGTCGTTGGTGTACTGCAGCACCCGAAATTCCAATGCTGCGGGCAATGCTCAAAATGGGCGTTCGGGCATCTTTCATCAATGCGCGAAGAATCTTTTTATCAATTCCGTCAATTTCTATTTGTTCGTTAATTACTTTCATCAGGGAGGTTTTTATAAGGTTATAAGTTGCAACTACATTTTTTGACTTAAATGTAATCTGAAAAATAATTTTAGAATAAAATTAATATTTTAGAAGACTTATTTTGGTAAAATTGAAACTTTGTAAGAATTAAATTTCAAAAAACTGTAAGTCTTAAATTCATGTTGTTCTTTTGAATGTGCAGTGTCAGGTTGCACTTTATCAAAATCAGTGCAAAAATATAATTTCAAATTAGATTTTAATAGCGCAATCAAAAAATAGCAAATTCACCCCCAAAAATTACAAATCCAAAATCGTATATCGTAACTCAAAAATTACAAATCCTACACATATTCATCATTGTATCCAAAATACGGTACCTTTTCTTCATTGAAGGCAATACCATATTCTTTCAGTTCCTCCAAAATAGGTGTATATACTTCTCTGGTAATTGGTAATTGTACACCTGGTGTGGTAATTTCTCCATTCAAAATCTTTAATGCTGCAATTGCTACGGGCAATCCAACAGTTTTTGCCATGGCTGTGTACGTTTGATCTTCGCCCAAAATTACCATCTTTGAATCAATTTGATGTTTTTCTCCATCTTTTTCATATCCAAACTTGTGATACATGACAATCATGTCTTTGTCTTCTGGTGACAGTGTCCAGCTTTCCATTAAGATTTTTTGCAACATTTGTGCAGGTGTCGCCTCTTTTAGTCCAATTTTTTTTGTGGGATTGAATAAATCAAGCTCCAATAATTTTTCCCAAAGCGTATCATCTTGATCGATCTTTAAATTGTGGCGCATTTTCAATTCTACAGAATCTGTTGGACTGTAGGGTAGAAAGGAATTTACAAAATCGCGGTAGCTCATATCTTCCGAGTTTTCTATAATATAGCTATCATCGGTCATTCCCAGCATCACAAACATTTGCCAAGCTCTCGAAAATCCAACTCTTCGGATGGTGCCGCGATACAGCGTTAAAATATCATCCAATCCGTACACGCTTCTGTACTTTAACGAATCGCGATTGGCATAGGCTTCAAATCGGCCGTAACCTTCTACGCTCAAAAATTCAGTTCTGCGAAACAAGCGATTGTACGGAATATATTTATAAGTGCCTTCTTGAATAAATTTTGCAGTTCCGCCTCGTCCGGCCAAGACTACGTTTCTCGGATTCCACGTAAACTTATAATTCCACAAATTGGTATCACTTTCTGGCGCAACCAATCCACCTGTAAACGATTCAAACAAAATCATTTTTCCGCCATGATCGCGAATACGATCAATCACTTCCATGGCGCTCATGTGATCAATTCCAGGATCTACACCAATCTCGTTCATAAACACCAAGCCCTTTTCTTTTACCGCAGCATCCAACGCTTGCATTTCTTTGCTGATGTAGGAAGCAGTCACCATATTTTTTCCAAATGCTACACAATCTTTTGCCACTTCTATATGAAAACGGGCAGGCAACATAGAAATTACGATAGCCGCTTTTTGAATGGCGGTTTTTCTACTTTCTGCATCAAACACATCTAACAAAACGGCAGAAGCATTTTCGTGTGTTCCAACAAGTTTTTGGGCATTTTGAAGGTTGATGTCTCCAACTGTAATATGTAAATTTTCAGTATAACTTTTCTCTAAAAAATATTTAATAAGGTACGAAGCAGATTTTCCTGCACCAATGATTAAAATGTTTCGCATAATGGGTTTTGTTGCGTAATTTTACGATACGAAATCATCTTTCTATTTTTTAATTCAACAGTAAATCGAAAAATGAGTTCTAAAACAAATATAACACGAATGTACTAAATTGTTACATTTATAAAAATAACTTCGCAATTTATGAGAAAAAAAATATTGATTACTGGGGCAATTTTAGGTGCGTTGGCAGTTGTTTTGGGAGCTTTTGGGGCACATGGACTCAAAAAGGTGTTAACGGTTGAGCAACTGACTTCTTTTGAAACAGGCGTACGGTATCAAATCTATCATTCAATTTTATTATTGATCGTTGGAAGTACAG
>JBCCLS010000437.1:0-3708 GCA_039026835.1 Bacteroidota bacterium
CTGGATTCCAAATGAAATTATAATTTGTAATAGTATATAAGAAAGTAACTATAGATATTGGAAATTATTGTCTTACAATTAGTTAAAAATATACATACGACCTATTTTTGCTATCATCAGTCATAATAATTCAATCGACAATTATTTTTTTAAAAAAAGCAATTAATCTACAATAAGAAATCTTTATTTCTTCACATTCATAAAAAAAGTAATACATACATGAATTGTATTTTTTTTGAGCTTTCTTTTCTTCTTTCTCAAATCGTTTAACATTATTATAATATAACATCTATGAAAAAATTTAAGCAAATGAGTTTCAATTCGTATGTGGTGAAGTATACATTTTATGTTTTTTTGTTTGATGTTGAATGTTGGATTTTAAATGTTGAATTGTTCTTTGAAACGTAAACTCCTAAACTTATAAACCTTTAAACTTCTTTTAGTTCAATTCTGAATTGTTCTTTGAAACGTAAACTCCTACACTTATAAACTTTTAAACTTCTTCTAGTTCAATTCTGAATTGTTCTTTGAAACTTACACTAATCCCTAATTACGACTTCATAGTCCGTAAAATAAAGCGCTTCCTTTTCAGGTCTTTACAATTTTTATACTTTTAGAAGACAAAAATTCCAATCATGCAAGCAACCACTATTGACGAAGTCATTTTATTGTTAGAAAAAATTATTGAAGAGAGCAAACAGACGCCAAGCACTTTGGGTTATTTTGCTGCGCTATACCACAAAGTGACTTGCAAAGTGAAAGAAGGAATTGAAACTAATTTTTTTGATGACAATCCACGAATGGAAAAACTGGATGTTGTTTTTGCAAATCGCTATTTAGCCGCATATCATCAATTTAAAAATGGACAAGAAACAACCAATTCTTGGAAAATTGCTTTCGAAAAAGCAGATGAATATTGGCTAATTGTGCTTCAACATTTGTTGTTAGGCATGAATGCGCATATCAATCTGGATTTAGGAATTGCAGCTGCCGAAATTATGAAAGGAAAAAACATTGACGACTTACAAAATGACTTTAATAAGATTAATGAAATTTTGAGTTCTTTAGTACACGACGTTCAAACAGAATTATCTTTGATTTGGCGATTTTTAGCTAAGATTCTGAAGAAAACAGAACAATTCAATATTATTTTGATCGATTTTAGCATGAAACTCGCCAGAGATGGCGCTTGGAAATATGCAAAACTTCTAGCCAATTCCCCTGAAACAAATTGGTCGCAATTGATTCAGGAACGCGATGTAAAAGTCACCAAAAAAGCAAACATCGTTATAAATCCAGGATTTTTAATTCGATTGTTGTTCAAAGGAATTCGACTTAGTGAAACAGGTACTATTCCATCGAGAATTGAAATTTTAGAAAAAGACTAGAATTGCGGATATACAATAGTACTTATCAATATTGATAAAATCCCTACTTCTTAACGATCTCTAATTTTTCGGCAAAATAATCACAGAAATCCAACATGGTTTCACTCATTTTATCATCGTCTGTTGCACGTTGAAATGATCGTGCCATCGACACCAATGTTTGATGGTAAAAAACCTTCATTTCATCCACAGGCATATCTTTCGTCCACAAATCAATTCGTAGGCTTTCTTGTGCAGTATGATCCCACACAGACAACATGACAGCTTTGGAAGGTTTATTTACAATACCTCCATCTTTTGCAGTCCAATTAATAGATTCTGGCACATTATTCTCATCAACGGTTACAACAACTTTTATCTCGGACGTCATTTTTTTCGCCATTATTTTTTTGGTTTGTACTTTGAATTATTAAAAATTTCTTCGGAAGATGTTCCCAAAAGATTTTGCAAAGATACATCATTATTTTCCATATAAGCCTTCACAATGGTATAACCTATATAGCGACCAATTCCGCCAGGTGATTCGCTGTCCAATTCCAAATAAAATTTAGAGAAAGGTGCTAAATTCAAAAAACGCGCATCCAGTTTTTGATCAGTACTGTACAACAATTCTTTTTCAATAAAATACGTCCAAATGGGTACTTCATTGGCAGCGGCCCAATCTGCTTGACGCTCCGTATATCCAAATAACATGGCTGCACTTGCTTTCGGTACTAACAATGATTTGATGTATTGTATTTTTCCAAAATAAATCATTTTACTTAAAAAAGTGCGTTCACGCGTTTTCGGTACTTGCGAAAAAGCAAACTCAGACGCAATGTCTACCGGAATCATTTCCTTGGTAAAATTATGTGAAATGTATTTTTGTATACCTTCATAGAAGCTATGATCGGATCCCAAATAAATATTCAAAGCAATCAACACCATGTCTTGATAAAAAATTACTTTTTTGCGATAATCTTCTGATGTAACAGCAAACACTTTTGGCGGATCGTATTCAGGAAAATAAAATTCTATATGTTGCAGGACAGATTTTATATCGCGTTGTACAGGAGCAAAATCTGTAAATACTGTATTAATTTCTTTTTTCAATTCTTTTTGCAACGGATCTTTCATTGTGTAAATCCAAACAGAATCGGGAACAGTACTCGGAAAAAAGATCGGATAGGTTTCTTTTAACTTTGGCAAGTCGGAAGGTTTCGCACCTAAAAATACTTGATCAAATCGCACTACATTTACATCTAATGGAATGGCGGCAATTTCTTTTTCAAGCGAATTTTCTTTGGCACATCCAACAACAATCAATACACACAAATAGAATAACTTTTTCATTGTAATTTTCTCATTAAAACCTAGATACATGTAACTTCTAAATATATATTTTATTGTAGAACTATCTTTGTCCGCAAAGTTACTTTTTTTATCTTGTAAAAAAATCAAATGGCAGGAATCGAGTCAAAAAATGTAACTAAAAGTTGCTGATTTGTTATGAAAAAAACTTTCTGTCAGAAATAATCAAGAAAAAGTAAAAAGATGAAAACTCAGCAGGTGATTGACCACATTGTAGGATGGTTAAAAGATTATGCGACGAACGCAAAAGTGAATGGATTTGTAGTAGGTGTTTCGGGTGGAATTGACTCTGCAGTTACATCGACCTTGTGTGCCAAAACAGGATTTCCAACTTTGTGTATTGAAATGCCAATTCACCAAGCAAAAAGTCATGTAACACGAGCACAAGAACACATCAAACAATTGAAAGAACGCTTTGAAAATGTGACAGATACACGCGTAGATTTAACTCCTGTTTTTGAGGAATTTAAAACAGAAGTCTCACTAGATGGTGCACAAACTACGGTAGATATGGCATTGGCCAATACACGTGCCCGCTTGCGTATGACAACCTTATATTACCACGCAGGTTTACTAGGCAGATTGGTAGCTGGAACAGGAAACAAAGTAGAAGATTTTGGCGTTGGTTTTTATACCAAATATGGTGACGGCGGCGTAGATTTAAGTCCGATTGCTGATTTGATGAAAAGTGAAGTATACCAAGTAGGCGCTGCGTTGCAAGTACCAGAATCTATCATGAAAGCAGCACCTTCTGATGGTTTGTTTGGAGATGCTCGTAGTGATGAAGATCAAATTGGCGCAAACTACGATGAACTGGAATGGGCAATGCGTATGAATGATGAGGGAAAAACAGTTGACGACTTTACAGGAAGAGAGCAAGAAGTATTCAAAATTTACAAACAATATAACACTGCCCATTCCAGTTCATCGTAGTTTGCGCCAATTTGATCTTCATCACTACGAGCATCTC
>JBCCLS010000438.1:0-3703 GCA_039026835.1 Bacteroidota bacterium
ACAATTTGTCTTCATCACAGATAAAAACAGTAATTCCGTAAAATATAAGTTTAAAGTCATCAATAATAAATATGCTGTAAAACGGATGAAAAAGCTGTTTAAAAATTGTAATCAAATAGCAGCCTTGGCAAAAGAAAAGAAAAAAGTATTAAAGAAAAAGACGGTGATGGATTTTGTCAAAATGATTGATGGCTGTTTGTAATAAGAAAATGTAATGCATACGCGCTAAAAAAACCCATCAACAAACGCATTCAAGAAGTTTTCTCAATTTTAATATTTGATTAGTAAAATCATCTGCGAATCTTACCTATATTTGCCAACTGATAATGCCATAATTCTCACAATTACTTAGTTTTCTTTTAGGCTTTCGCCAGAAGGAACTCGCGGTGATGTTGAGGTCATACTTTGGCAAGAGCAATGCATAATGAAATTTGAATTAAAAGGAAAAGATCCGCAAAGTAAGGCGAGAGCAGGTGTATTAACGACCGATCACGGTCCGATTGAAACGCCAATTTTCATGCCCGTGGGAACGATTGGAACAGTAAAAGGAGTCCACCAACGTGAACTCAAAGAAGACATCAATCCCGATATTATTTTAGGAAACACCTATCATTTATACTTACGTCCGCAAACAGAAATTTTAGAAAAAGCAGGCGGATTGCATAAATTCATCAATTGGGATCGTAATATTTTAACTGATTCTGGTGGATATCAAGTCTATTCGCTTTCTGCAAACCGAAAAATCAAGGAAGAAGGTGTCAAATTCAAATCGCATATCGACGGTTCGTACCATTTCTTTACGCCAGAAAATGTGATGGAAATTCAACGAACCATTGGTGCTGATATCATCATGGCATTTGATGAATGTACGCCGTATCCATGTGATTATCGCTATGCAAAACGTTCCATGCACATGACACATCGTTGGCTTGATCGCTGTTTGGCACATTTAGAAAAAACACCGTACAAATACGATTACAGTCAAACATTTTTTCCAATTGTTCAAGGAAGTACATACAAAGATTTGCGTAGACAATCTGCCGAATTCATCGCATCACGCGAAGCAGAGGGAAATGCTATTGGTGGATTATCCGTGGGAGAACCTGCCGAAGAAATGTATGCCATGACCGATGTGGTTTGTGAAATTCTTCCAGAAGACAAGCCAAGATACCTTATGGGCGTTGGAACTCCAATAAACATTCTGGAAAATATTGCGTTGGGTGTAGATATGTTCGACTGTGTAATGCCGACGCGTAATGCCCGAAACGGAATGCTTTTTACAGCACACGGAACCATCAACATTAAAAATAAAAAGTGGGCAGATGACTTTTCTCCGATTGACGAAATGGGCATCACTTATGTTGATTTGGAATATTCTAAAGCCTATGTGCGACACTTATTTACTGTAAATGAGTTGCTTGGAAAACAAATTGCCACCATTCACAATTTAGGCTTCTATCTCTGGTTGGTTAGAGAAGCTAGAAAACATATATTAGCGGGAGATTTCAACGAATGGAAAAACAAAATGGTCAAACAAATGGACAAACGTTTGTAGGAATCAATACGGACACTACATGAAAATATTAGATTGGTACATTATTAAAAAATATCTACTCACATTCTCTGTAATGTTGTTGCTATTCATTCCTATTGGAATCATGGTAGATATTTCCGAAAACATTGATAAAATGCTGGCTTCCAAAGCGCCAACAGATGAAATCATTATGTACTATGTAGATTTTGTCCTGTATTTTGCTAATCTATTATTTCCAATTTTCCTATTTCTTTCAGTAATTTGGTTTACCTCCAAAATGGCGAATGATACGGAAATTATCGCCATACTCAGTTCGGGAGTTTCATACTTACGTTTTTTGCGTCCGTTTCTAATTGCGGCAACTGTAGTAGCTGCTTTTGCCTTTGTGATGGGAATGTATATTGTGCCAAATGCCAGCAAAGGATTTAACGAGTTTCGATTTGAATACATCAAAAAAGGACGGAAAAAACTGCGCGAAAACACCGAAATCTACAAACAAATTACCAAAAATGATTTTGTCTATTTAAAAGGATTTAACTTTAAAAGTAAACGAGGCGACAATTTTACCTTAGAACATTTTGAAGATAACAAACTCGTATACAAAATTCAAGCGCGTTCGCTCAAATTCAACGAAGACGATAGTATTTATACCTTGCGTGGCTTTAAAAAACGAATCATTGGAGAAATGAACGACAGCCTGATAAGCATGCGTAAATTTGATACAATTTTTCCATTTGATGTAGAAGATTTAACGCCTGTTACCTACATGGCAGAAACCTTAAATTATATTGAATTAGAAGAATTCATAGAAAAAGAAAAGCAATCAGGTTCGCCAAATGTCAATAAGCATTTATTGATAAAATACAAACGTTGGAGTTTGCCAATTACAGCATTTATCTTAACAATCATCGCCGTGGCTGTATCTTCAATGAAGAGAAGAGGAGGAATGGGAGTAAATCTCGCCTTCGGAATCGCCATTGCGTTTATCTACATCTTTTTTGATAAAATCTTTGGAACCATGGCAGAAAAATCAGGGTTCTCTCCAATGTTAGCGGTTTGGGTACCAAACATTGTATTTGGGATACTAGCTTTATATCTTCTATACAATGCTAGGCGATAAACTCAAAAATTACCTGCATTTACATCTATTGGTTTTTATTGCAGGGTTTACAGCAATTTTAGGAAAACTCATTACCATCAAAGCCATTCCATTGGTTTGGTTTCGGATGCTTATGGCGGGTGTTTTAATGCTAATATTTGTGAAAATTTCAAAAATAGCCCTGAAAATTTCATCAAAAACATTTGCCAAATTTGCCTTGGCGGGAATTATTGTAGCATTACATTGGATTACGTTTTTTGGCGCGATTGATGTATCTAATGTTTCCATCACATTGGTTATGTTTTCTACAGGCGCTTTTTTTGCTTCTTTCATTGAACCAATTGTCTACAAACGCAGTATTGTTTGGTATGAAATTATCTTTGGAATAATCGTGATTATCGGTGTGTCCATCATCCTAAATACAGAATTTAAATATATCAATGGAATTCTTTTGGGGATTGCCTCTGCTTTTTTATCTGCACTATTCTCAGTACTCAATGGAAAATTTGTAGAACGTCACAATGCCGCTACGATTTCGTTTTATGAATTTATCTGTGGTGTTGCTTTTATCTCTATCTATTTGGCGTTTGCCGCAGATGGTTTCCTGAAAGAAAACTTTTTTGTGTTAGAAAATACTGATTGGTTGTACCTTTTTATATTGGCTTCTATATGTACGGCGTATGCATTTATTGCTTCAACCTACATCATGCGGTATATAAGTCCATATACAGTGGTGCTGACCTATAATTTAGAAATCATCTATGGAATTGTGTTGGCGTTAATTTTATTCCCAGAAGATGAAAAAATGAGTTCGGGCTTTTACTATGGAAGTATACTCGTCATTGCAACCGTATTGGCGAATGGAATCCTAAAAAATCGTAGAAAAAGAAGATCCGCAAATGACGTGGATATTTCCTAAAATGTAATGAAATACGATAAATTTACAGTCATACGAAAAAGTTTAAATCACATCTAAATTAAAATTTTATATTTGTAAACTGAAACAACTAAACATACCCTCAAAAGCATGGAATATTTAGATTTTGAGCTGCCTATAAAAGAATTAGAAG
>JBCCLS010000439.1:0-3692 GCA_039026835.1 Bacteroidota bacterium
TGCAGGTGGACGACGTGAGCAGCTTTGAGTGGCAGAAGCAGCTGCGCTACTACTGGGACATTACGATGGACAACTGTGCAGTGCGCATGTCCAACTCGATCTACAGGGACTTTTTTGGATTTTTAAACTAAAAAAACAACCGCTATTTTTTCAAGATCATATCAAATACGGAAATAAAAAGATTGCAGATGACACTGCACTGACCATTCAATCGAAATTAAAAGTGATTTTTGAAGAAGAAAAACAGTATAAAAATTCAGATTTAAAATTAAAAGATATTGCACAGCAACTTCAAGTTTCTACGCATAACTTATCTCAATATCTAAACGATAATCTAGGAAAAAGTTTCACCATTTTTATCAATGAATATCGAATTGAGGAGGCCAAACAGTTGTTATTGACTAAAAAAGAGTTCACCATTGAAGCTATTGGTTACGAATGTGGTTTTAATTCCAAATCAACCTTCTTTTCTGCATTTAAAAGCATAACAAATACAACACCAGCTACTTACAAAAAGAACTTTTCGTAAGAGTTACTTGAATCTAGTACAATTCTATAAATCTGAACTACTAGATGATCAATCAAGATGATTATTTGAAAGTGAATATGTTATTTTGGTGAAAACAAAACATTCACATGCGAACTACACTTTTAGTATTCTTCTTATTATTCGGGTTTTTAGCACAATCATCAGCGCAGAAAACAACCAAAGCAACTATTTTATTTGTAACCTCTAATCAAAAAACGTACGGTAACAGCGACAAGAAAACCGCAAATCATTTTGCTGAAATTGTATATGCATATCACGAATTTGTAACTGCAGGATATTCTGTTGATTTCGTAAGTCCAAATGGCGGCTCAATTCCTATTGGATACATCAAAAAATCAGACTCCTTACAACAAAAGTATTTACAAGACACGAAGTTTATGAAGCTTCTAAAAAATACATTCAAACCGGCACAGCTTACCTCAAAAAAATACCAAGCTGTGTATTACAGCGGTGGAGGCGCTGCCATGTTTGGTGTACCAGAAAATAATGCAATTCAAAACCTTTCCAGAAAAATATACGAAAACAAAGGTGTTGTATCAGCAGTATGTCATGGAACTGCAGGATTGGCGCATTTAAAAACCTCTGATGGGAAATATATTTACAAGAATAAAAAAATAAGTGGTTTCCCAGATAAATTTGAAAACAAACAAGCGCCGTATTTCCAAACATTTCCGTTCTCTATAGAAGAAAAAATCAAAGAAAATGGCGGAAATTTTCAATATTCGGAAAAAGGTTGGGATAATTATGTTGTCAAAGATGGACGTTTGGTCACAGGACAAGATCCAACAGCTTCTGCAACAGTTGCTAAACAAGTAATTGAACTTCTTAAACAATTTACAAAATGAAAGCAATTGTTTATGTAATTCCCAAACTAATTTTAATATACATGCTACAAAGTTGTAGTGCACAAGTAGATACTTCACTGATTCCTAATGCAATAAAAAAACATGCTACTACATTTCTTGACGATGAAAGAATATCCAGTGTTTCTGTAAGTGTGTATGCCAACGGAAAATCACACAGCCATCATTTTGGGGAGTTAGACAAAGGAAGTGGAAATAGCCCAACTGACACCACACTTTACGAAATTGCTTCTGTTACAAAAACAATGACAGGATATGTAGTTGCTAAGGCAATTAGTGAAGAAAAATTAAAGCTAACCGATCCGATGACAAAGTTTCTAGGCGAAGCCTATACCAATCTCACTTTTGAGGGAAATCCGATAACAATTCAACATTTGCTCACGCATACAAGTGGTTTGCCATTAAACATTTCAGGTGTCGATGCATTGCACGCACAAGCCACCAAAGAAGCGTGTACTCAAGCACAACAATTGCTTGCAAAGTATACAAAAGAGGAATTTTTAACAGCACTCAAAAGCATACAGATTCAACAACAACCCGGAACTGCGTATGCATATTCAAATCTGGCACCGAATATTTTAGCGTACATTCTAGAAAAAGTATATGAAAAACCTTTTGAAGAGATATTACAACAAAAATTATTCATGCCACTGAATATGCAGCATACAGCAATTAACTTATCCAAAACACAACAGCCATTGCTTGCAAACGGATACAATGATATTGGAGAAGTAATGCCAAATTATAGGAAACCCGTACAACTTTGGGGAGCTGCAGGTCGTGTAAAATCTACACCAAAAGACTTGCTACAATACATGAAATTTCAATTACAAGACCATTCAGCAGTAAAAATCTCGCATACAAAGCTATTCCAAGATACAGACACTATATGGATTGGTTATTTCTGGGAGATTGTTGATACCGACAATGGCACTCGAATTGAACACCACGGCGGACTCTACGGAACTCAAAATTGGATGCTCATATATCCTGAGCTTAACTTGGGAATATCTATCATCACCAATGCAAGTTTCCCCGAAACCAGTCAATTATTAAAAACAACTGCAACTCAAATTATAAATGATATAATACACTAAATACTTATGAAAAAACTAATTTTTACATGTATACTACTTCTAAGCGCTTTCACAACTAGTAACGCGCAAAATAAGGATTATGAAGCCATTGCTACCATAGTTTCGTATTACCTAGACGGAGGAACTAATAATGATTTTGAAACACTCAAAAAAGCCTTCCATTCAAATGCGATGATGAAATTTGTATCGAAAGAAGGATATAAAGAAGTCAATGCCATTGATTTTTTCAAGAAAGTAATGAATCCTGGTCCAAAGCAAAACAGAATTACACGTATCAAAAATATCAGCGTATCCGGAACGACAGCAGTAGCAGAATTGGAAATAGAATATCCAACATTCTTCTTTATTGACTATATGAGTTTGCTAAAAATTGATGGAAACTGGAAAGTGGTAAACAAAATCTATTTTAGAAAAAACAAAAACAACTAAAAAACAATGAAAACACATCTCACAATACTGATACTTCTTTTTGGCATGTTCACAGTAGTAGGGCAAACCTATGTTGGAGATCAAAAAGACATTGATCAAATTTTACAGAATGCAACCAACTTTTCTAAGTATGTAAACACCTCCAACTATGCAATGATAGGCGCATCATATACCGAAGATGCCAAAATATTTCCACAGCGAGGCGATATTATCAGCGGCGTATCGGCGATTATCAACTATTGGACATTGCCCAAAGGTGTAAAAACTACAGGACATAAAATTACACCAAGCGAAATCACAATCGTAGGCGATACAGCCTATGACTACGGCTATTACGAAGGCACAACCGTACGCGACAATGGCGAACAAAACTCATGGAAAGGGAAATATGTAATTGTTTGGAAACGCATCGGCGGCAACTGGAAAATATACCTAGATATCTGGAATTCTATTTAAAAATAAGCAATTAGAACTCAGTCAAAATTTCCTTTTTATGAAGGTAAAATGCTCATCTCAAAATGAAATAATTGTTCAGGATCGTATTCTTTTTTAATGTTGCGAAGTCTTTCCAAATTTTCCTTTGTATAATAGATTTCAAGCAATTCTAAGCGTTGTTCTTTAATATTATCAACCAAGGTTTTGTCTACAAAATTGATAAATGCGCCTTCTGTATATTCATCAATGGCTTCTCTAAACTTTTTTACCCATTTCAAATATGCTTCATTTCTAGCTTTATTGGTAAAAGCATTTGAA
>JBCCLS010000440.1:0-3690 GCA_039026835.1 Bacteroidota bacterium
AGAGTTTACAAGCTTACAGGCTCAAAAAGTATTGCAAACTTTAAAAACACTGAAAGACAATTACAGAGTTTCTTTGACCTTACATTTAATTGAAGGGTTTGATTATGAGGAAATTTGCACTATTCTAGATATCAGCTATGCAAATTGCAGAACTATGATTTCGCGTGCAAAAGACAGTCTAAGAAGAAAATTGGAAGTATACGTATGAACGAGAATGACAACATAACAAATTTGTTTGACCGATTGAAAGATGATTTCGATATGGAAACACCTGAACTCGGACACGAACGCCGTTTTTTGAATAAGTTGCAAGCACAGCAACAACAAGAAATAACAAATACCCGAAAACCAATTGCCTTGGTTACTTGGTGGAAACAAATAGCAGCCGCTTGTGTAATTTTATTGAGCTTGGGGATTTTAATTGGTTCCAATTTTGGAAGCACAGAAGAAACCTCAGAAGTTACACTTTCACCCGAAGTAGAACAATCACAGCTGTATTTTGCTTCTTTATTAGATAAGGAACTTGAAAAAGTTAAAGCGGCAGAAGATGAAGATACCAAGGAAATTATTCAAGATGCATTGCAGCGCTTGGAACGACTTGAAAAAGATTATTCAACCCTAAAAAATCAACTCATTGAAACTGGTGAAGACAAACGTGTGATTCATGCGATGATTGCAAACTTTCAACTTCGCATACAATTACTAGAGAGTGTTTTACAACAAATCGATGAAATTAAATTATTCAAAAATGAACAGACTATTATATAAACTAACACTGGTTGCTTTTTTACTTCCTATTGTTGCCCTTGCCAATACTGGAAATGGAAAAATTAAAGGGAAGCACACCAAAGAAAAAACCATTAGCAAAGAGTTTGCAGTAAATGCAGATGCGTTGCTAAAAGTAACGAGTAGCTACGGAACGGTTCACATGACAGCTTGGGACAAAAATACCGTTTCCATTGAAGTAGTCATCAAAACAAATGGAAATTCTGAAAAGAAAGTTGCAGAACGTCTGTCACAAATTGATGTGAATTTTACGAATGCACCTGACATGGTGAATGCCAAAACCAAATTTAATAACGGTCGTAAAGCCTGGTGGAAAGGGAATAAAGTGAATGTCACGGTAAATTATACCATTAAGTTCCCTGCTGGAAATGTATTGGATATCTCCAACGATTATGGAAAAATCTTTTTGGACCGAGCGGAAAACAAAACTTCCTTAAGTTCAGATTATGGCAGTATGGAAATCGGAGATTTGTTATCGGAAGACAACTCACTCAATTTTGACTACAGCAATAATGTTACTATCGCTTTTATGGGAGGTGGAAGTATCAACGCGGATTATTCTTCGTTCAATATTAATGCAGCAGGCGATATCGATTTAAACGCAGACAATACAAAATCTATTTTCGGAAAAGTAAACGATATTGAGTATACCTGTGATTATCAGACATTGCAAATTGGAGAAGTGAATGGCGATATTGACGGTGGAGGCGATTATTTATCGCTTCGCTTAGGAAAAGTTTCTGGCGATGTAGATTTAGAAGCCGATTACGGTTCTATCAAAATTGCCGAAATGACAAGTAGTGCAGGTAATATCAGTATTGAATCGGAATTTGCAGGGATTAAAATAGGATATCAATCTAACTATTATTTTAATTTCGAATTGAACTTAGAAAATGCAGCTTTTAAAGGTGAAGACGGTTTAGTCATCAATAAAAAGATTATAGAATCTGACGAAAGTTACTATGAAGGCTATCATGGAAAGAGCGATGATGCAAACGATATTAGCATTAGCGCTGAATACGGAAGTATTCGTTTTAATAAATTATAATGAAGTAATTAAAATTCATCAAATCAAATAACAAAATTCAATCTAAAAAATCATTTATCATGAAGAAAGCAACAGTTTTTATCATTGCGCTTTTATTAGCAACCACAGTTTCTCACGCACAATGGGGAAAGAAGAAAATTAAAGGAAACGGAAATGTAACTACCATTACGAGAACTACCTCAGATTATGACGTAGTTAGCGTAGCCGGATTCTTCGATGTAGAATTGGTAGCAGGAACGGAAGGAAAAATTACATTGACAGGCGAATCAAATTTGTTAGAACACATTCAAACAGAGGTAAAAGGCGATGTGTTAAAGATTAAAGCAAAAAAAGGATATAACTTGCGTACGAGCAGAAAAAAGTCAATCGTGATCACGGTTCCTTTTGAAGATATTAGTAAAGTAGCGTTATCTGGTTCTGGAGATGTGTATACAAAAGATACTATTAAAGCAGACAATTTTAAAATGGCATTGGCAGGATCAGGAGATGTAATTATTGATATTGATACTAGCGATTTGGAAATGGCTGTTTCTGGCTCTGGCGATATGACTGCTAAAGGAAATGCAGACAAAGCTGAGATTGCATTGTCAGGTTCTGGAGACATTCATGCCTACAATTTAAAAGCAAAAAGTGCGAAAGTAAGTTTGGCAGGTTCTGGAGATATTAGAGTGCATGCAACTGATTATATTAAAGCACGTATTGCTGGCTCTGGAGATATTACTTGCAAAGGAAATCCAACAAAACAAGACACCAAAGTAGCAGGTTCAGGAAGTATTTCTATGAACTAGAAGATTGCAAGATTCAACAATCAAAATTTGGACATTAAAAAAGCCACTCAACTCACGAGTGGCTTTTTGTATGTTATAAATATTTAATTTATTCTCGTGTAAAAACCGATGTTGAAATGACGGAGACTGAAATGTCGAAACCTACTAATGACTGTGTGTCTTGTTGATTTTGAACAAATGTCAACGTTTGTCCGTCAGCACTAAGTGTGTATTGCAATTCTTGTTGTTCGCCTGTAACGGCACTTGTGTCCACACCTGGAACACTTAATGTGTAAAAAGGATTGTCTAACAACATTGTATTTGGTCCTGTATTTTGATACGTTCCACTTTCAGAAACATTGTCACTGGCTTGACTGGAAGTTACGGGAGCCATTCCATCAAAACTTGTGGAGACAGAAACACTATAGCTTCCTTGCGAAATGTATGAATCTTCTGTGAAAGTAACTGTGTAATCTAAATTTTCGCCAACAATATCCGTTATTGCATTGGTCGTAATTCCTATGATTGTAGTTGCAGTTTGAATATCAGCATCTAATGATACTGCACGCCAAGTTCCGACAATAGTGCCTGGATTGTTGACAGCACCTGGACTGACAGCTTCTTCAACTTCAAAGTCAAGTGTTTCATTTTCACAGGTAAATGCAGTTAGGGAAATAAAAATTAACAGTAATAGCGATGTTCTTTTCATGTTGTTGTAACGGTTTTAGTTTCAATCAAATGTACTAAAATTTGAAGCACTAACAAGTTTTTTCTGATGAATCCGTTGAGAAATTAGTAATATTCATACGTTCTAATGGCCACTTTATCAGGATTTCCTGTAGCTTCCGAAGAATAATCCAATCGTTTGGTCCAGTTGTTTTGATCGTCAAATTCAAGATATTTAAAAATATTTTTTGTGATGTTTCCATCTTGATCTGTTTGTTCTATGCTGCTCGGTAATCCGTCATCATTGTACTTAAATTTTATTTGAATTTTATATTTTACTTCGCCTTCTTCAAGTATTTCAAATTCACGTTGCAACATTTTATCATCTTTTAAAATACATTTTCCACGACCTCTTTCTTTTCC
>JBCCLS010000441.1:0-3687 GCA_039026835.1 Bacteroidota bacterium
AAAATATATTAGATATAACGATTGATAATTTCCGTAATTGCTTCTTTAACATAACGTGAGTTCAATATAACTATTACACTATGTGATTGATTATTATGTGATTACGCATATTGTCAAATCGAGTATTACCGTAGGCACTGAGCGAAGCTACTGAGATTCCTTTAAAAACATTAATTCCTAGCTGTTCTCAAAAGCTACACTCAAACTGACTTTTGGAGTAAAACAAAAAATAATTCGTGTATTTGTGATAAAAAAATAAATAAACTAATTGTTTCAATATTTTTTCAAAATGACTTGTATTTATCTTAGAAATCGAACTGATACGCAGTAGGTTTTCAGTAAATCACAAATAACCTAATAATTTCTTAAGTTGAATTTACGCTAAACTATATTTTTAATGTTTTCTTCGGCTCTACCGTGATGGCAGAACCTTCCATAAGAAATACAGAATCGGGTGTTTGTTGGGTGAGATGCGCAAACTTTTTACCATAATTTAGTTCAAAATCCAAGTCAAATTCATAGGAATCTACATCGTAATATTGCCAGCGCGGATGTGTGACTTCAAATTCAAATGTTTTGCGATCGTTGTATTTAGTATAACCGTAATAATGCTCGGAGATGAATTCAATTTCAGAATTGTCCGGGAATGACTTTGGTTCATTTGCGGCTTTGACCGCAATGAATTGAGCTGTTCTGTTGAGTTTCCAACTGTATGAAATATTCAGTTTTTTTGGGGTAATATCCCAAACGTGTGACATGGGACGCGTTACATAATGTTCATGATAAACAGTATTTGCCACAAAACTGAGCAAGCGTTTGGGAACCATTTCCTGAATAAAAACGGCAGCTCTTTTAACAATCCCATTGTCTTCTCGCTTGACATAAAATCGAAGATTGACCTCTTCAAACGTATGCAATCCTGGCATTTTACAACCCAAAACTTTGGTGTCTTTGAATATAAAACCAATCACACTTACAAAACATTTTCCGTTGTAACTGTCCAGCTCAGTACCTTTAGGCACATATTCAGCTAGCAATTCAGGTTCTATAGTGTAGTTGATAAAAAGTAGTTTTCGCCATTCGGCAGTTAAAAAACTCATAGTAATTTTTCTTTTTTGACTTGGACACTTTAGGTCAAAGTGTTTTTTTCTTTTTTGCAAAAATACCGTAAAATGACAGATTAGGAACGATAAATTATTTCTGCAATCGCTTTTTCTGCAGTGGGATATTGGAATTGAAAACCAGCAGCTACTAATTTTTCCGGAATTACATATCTGCTTTTTAAAATCAATTCTGCTTCGGTTTTAATAATGCGAGCACCTAATTGCAATAACCATTTGGGTTGCAACAATCCTACTCGGATGTTCATCACCTTTCGAATGGTTTTCATAAAACTTTTATTCGGAATGGGATTGGGAGCTGTGATGTTGAAAATACCAACACTTTTTTGCTCCAATAAAAATTCTAGGGCGCGACAAAAATCATGTTCGTGAATCCAGCTTACTTTTTGGTTGCCTTTTCCTTGCGTGCCGCCCAACCCAAGTTTTGTTAAATTTTTCAATGGAATGAACGCACCGCCGTTTTTTCCCAACACAATGGAAGTGCGTAACGCAATTTTCTTGGTTTTTGGTGTGTGACAATCATAGAAAGTAGCTTCCCACGATTTGGCAACATTCATAGAAAAATCGTCACCAACAACGCCCGTTGCTTCTGTCATTTTTTGTTCCAGCGAATGCTTATAAATTGTAGCGGTAGAGGAATTCATCCATACTTTTGGAGGTACGGCACAGGCCTGAATCGCTTCGCCTAAAACTTTGGTAGATTGTACTCTGGAGTTGAGAATTTCAGCCTTGTTTTTTTCGTTGTAGCGACAATCTACCGATCGTCCTGTAAGGTTGATAAGTACGTCAGCTCCTTCGAGTTCTATCATCCAAATATCTAGGGTTTTAGCATCCCATTGCACATAACGCAACTGATGGTTTCCTGTCTTTTTTGTGCTTCTAGAAAGTACAATAATTTCAAAGTCTTTCGGTAGAAAATAGTGGATGAGCGCTTGTCCTAAAAATCCACTTCCACCTGCAATAATCATTTTTTTCATAGTCTGTTATTTTTTCATGGAGAAACTAGGAACTTCTGGTGTTTTTTGAGTGCTTCTGGTCACTTTTCGGCCTCTTAAAAATAAGTACAGATTTAAGAGTAGCATGACACCAAGATAGATAGAAAAACTTCCTATTTTGAGTCCCATCACTTCAATTAGTATCTGATTGCTAATTCCATATGTGACGCTTCTTTCAGAAATTTTCATAAGAATTAATCCCATGCCAATGTTGATTAAATAGAAACCAACTTCAAATAATTTGTTGGTTGCCAAGGCAATGTTTTCCTGTCCTCTAAAGATTTCAATCATAAAGCTTTTACCGCTTTCAAAAAGTTTTTTAGAGACAAAAATGGTCAGTCCAATGACGATTGGTAGATAGACGAAATACGCAATGATAATTTTTGATGTTTCCATAGTATGTTAATTTAAATAGCCAACTGAATGTGTATATTTTTTATTTCAATGTAGCTACAGGTTGTTTTTTTCTGTTTAAAAGTATAATCCAAAATATGTTGTTAAAGTGCAATAGTGCCAATACAATAATTGTTTTTCCGAGTACTGTTGCGAGCGTGTTGAGCATTTCAACTACATTTTCAACAGTGTCCCAATAGGTGATTGTCAGGGTAGCAGCACCCAAGTTGATCAGGTAATAACCGATTAGTAAAAGTTTGTTCAAATTTTTCACCAATTCCACATCATTTGTAAACATATCACAAAGAAAAACTTCGCCATTTTTATATAAAATCCAACCTATTTTTAGAGTGATAAAAAAGATAATTGGAATGTATATGCAATAACTGATGATGTTGAAATTCATGATGCCTACTTTTTAGCGGTGATGATATAATATCCGAAATTTGTCATGCTCAAACTGCTTAACAATGCAAAGAATGAACCTTTTAAATTTTTCTTGCTTTCAGGTTTTAGTGGCTCTTTTTTGAATAATTTTTTCAGCATAAATCCACTAATTGCAAATGGTACATGTAATACTGACGGTGCCACTCTGTACCAAATATTTTTCACTTCGATGTCTGAAAAACCGATTTTTTCAAGGTCTGAAACGAGACGGTTGATATTCCCTAAACTCTCCAAACTCCACGATTCACACAAGCCGTTATAGGTATATTTTGCGAGTGAACTCATTTGTGTATGATCTTTCTTAATGAAGGCATCTGCAATGACAAATCGTGCATTTGGTTTTAAGATGCGATAGGTTTCCTGCAAGGCTTTTGTACTACAACCAGAATGGCATAAGCTTTCAATCGCTAGTGCTCCGTCAAAAGTGTTTTCTTGAAACTGAGTATTTCGGTAATCTTGTTGTAAAATGGTACCGCTCTCAGAATTCAATAATTCATTTCCTTTTTCGACTTGAAACGGAGAAATTGTCAAACCTGTAATGGCTAATTTTGGATACGTGGCAATTCCGTGGCGAATTGATGCGCCCATTCCACAACCCAAATCGACAATGTGCTTTTTTTGATCTTCAATATACAATCGTTTCAAAACTTCTGTATTCATCTGATTAAACATGCACTTTGGATATTATATTCCATTTAAAACAAACATTTTTAAACGTGATCGCATGTTGA
>JBCCLS010000442.1:0-3687 GCA_039026835.1 Bacteroidota bacterium
GAAAACAAAAAAATACCCGAAACAAAGCCAAGCATTCCAAGCTCATGCAGCGCAAAAAGAATAAGTTACGTAAAGAAAAAGAAGCAACGAAAGCAAGATTGAAAGCTATTATAGAAAAGGCGAATGAAGCGAAAGGGAATACTGAATGTTAAATTTTAAATTGTTAGTAATAAAAAAAATACTACCACACATAACGGAGCGGAGCGACCAACCGACGACAATAATACCTAATTCCCAAAAACTAATGCCTCACAAAGTAGAACTCATCGACATCCTAAACCAACAAGGAAACCCAACTGGCAAAACCCTATCCAAAAGAGAAGTCCATTGCCACGGACATTTCCACGCGTCAACACATGTGTGGTTGTATACCAAAACGGGCAAAGTGGTATTGCAATTACGAGTGGCTACAAAAATCAACTTCCCAAACTGTTGGGATGTGTCGGTAGCGGGACATATCAGTGCAGGAGAAACAGCATTGCATACCGCAGTCAGAGAAACTCAAGAAGAACTCGGAATCACAGTACAAGCAGAAAACTTACAACACATCGGACGCTTCCGAATCGATTATCAGCATGCGGACGATTATATAGATCGTGAGTTCATCACCGTATTTGCTTACGAAATCCCGGACGAACCGTTACAGGTAACACTTCAAGAAGAAGAAGTTGCAGACGTGACTTTACTTCCCTTAGCACAACTCCAAGCAGAATTGGCAGATTCAGAACATTCCAAAAAATATGCGCCGTTTAATAAACCATATACAGACGAAGTGTTTGCGAAACTAAATGCTTTTTTTGATTAATTTGTTAATTTGAAGGTGTTTAAACCATCATTGCGATACAAAGAAGATTAGTAATCAGTTTACACAAGAGTAATTAGTGACAATAAACAATAAGTAATAATAAAAGCTATCATTAGTGAATTCGTGACAAAGTCGCGGCAATCTGTTACTTCAAAGAACGTAATAGTTATATAATGAACAGACTGCCACGCTACGCTCGCAGTGACGTTTCTTAGAAGTTTATTTGTTTATAAGTTTTAAGCGTTTAGCCTTCGAAGTAATTTAAAATTCAGCATTTAACATTCAAAATTTTAAAAGCCACCTACCAAAGGCGAAGTGCTACCAACATACCAAGAACAAAAAAGTGCGATCCAAAGGCAAAGCCGTGACCAAGAGCATCAGCGATACCAAAGCAAAGCGTGACCAAAATACCAAGAGCGATAGCGATTCTGAGATTCAGACAACAAAACCGTAGATTTGGAAAAGTATAGTCCCTGTAATTCCTGCAACTTTGTATCATAATTATAAAAAACAATTAAAACAATACAATCATGCAAACAAAAACAGCAATCATTACAGGAGGAAGTCGTGGACTTGGAAGAGACATGGCAATCAATTTAGCACAAAACGGAATCAACATCATCTTTTCATACCATAGCAATACCGAAGCTGCAAACAAAGTGATTTCCGAAATAGAAGCACTTGGACAAAAAGCAGTAGCCTTTCCATTCGACGCCAACAATCACAAAAGTGGTCAGGAGTTTGTAAAGCAGGCAACGGACTATCTACAGCAAGAAAATGACTCACCAAACTTTGATTTCTTAATCAACAATGCAGGAACAGGAACGTTCAACTTAGTAGCAGATACCACAGAAACACAGTTTGATGAAATGATGAATGTACATTTAAAAAGTATTTACTTCTTTACGCAAGCTGCCTTACCATTTTTAAACGATAGCGGGCGTATCATTAACATTTCGAGCGGATTGACACGCTTTAGTTTCCCAGGTATGTCAGCGTATGCGATAATGAAAGGAGCCATTGAAGTCTTTACGCGCTATTTAGCAAAAGAATTGGGCGGACGTAAAATTACTGCAAATGTGGTTGCGCCAGGCGCTATTGCCACTGACTTTGCAGGTGGAAGCAACAAAGATCCAGAAAAAAGTGTCATCATTTCCAGTATAACAGCGTTAGGCAGAGTAGGAGAAGTGGAAGATATTGGCGGAGTCGTCGCTTTTTTATGTTCTGACAAAGCAGGATGGATCAACGGACAACGCATCGAAGCTTCTGGTGGAATGTTAGTTTAGTGTGTTGATTTGTCTATTTGTTAATTTGAAAGCGTTTCAAACGTCATCGTGAGCATAGCGCGGCAATCTGTTACTTCAAATAACGAATACGTTCTACGATAAACAGGCTGCCACGTCGTAAACTTCTCGCAGTGACGAATCAAAGAAGTTTATGTGTTTATATTAATCCAAAAAAAGTATCTTTAAACAACAAGCATTAGTTTTGAAGCAAAAACACGAATCAACAAACAAACAAATCCACAAAAACCAAACAGCAAAGCGACCCAAGACCCAACACCCAACAAAAATGAAAACCCGAAAACATTTCAAAAAAGTAAGTGACTATCATAAATTTGCCAATCTTCCAGCACCTGAACATCCGTTGATTAGTTTGGTAGACTACAGCAAAGTACAGTATAATGCCAACGTTGAGGAATTACAATGGATGCAGGAGTATTATACCATCGGACTCAAACGCAACATTCCCTACAAGTTTTTTTATGGACAACAATCGTATGATTTTGATGAAGGTTTGATGACGTTCATTGCGCCGAAACAGGTCATGAGTTTGGCAAACAATCCCAATGTCAATAGCAAACCTTCGGGCTATTTATTGCTCATTCATCCTGATTTCTTGTGGAAAAGTAGCTTGGCATCACAAATACAACAGTATGAATTTTTTGGATATAGTGTGAACGAAGCGCTGTTTCTATCAGAACGCGAAGAGCAACAAATGATTGATATTTTACTCAATATTGAACGTGAATATCTGGCAAACATTGATAAATTCAGTAGTAAAATTATCATTGCACAATTGGAATTATTGTTGAATTATGCGGAACGCTTTTACGAGCGACAATTCATCACACGAAAAATTACCAATCATAAAGTAGTAACGCAACTTGAAACTTTATTGCATGAATATTTTAACGATGAAACTGCTTTAGAAAGTGGATTGCCAACCGTACAATATGTAGCAGATAGTTTGCACTTATCCCCAAATTACCTGAGTAGCATGCTCAAATCCTTGACGGGACAAAGTACGCAGCAACATATTCACAACAAACTCATTGACAAAGCCAAAGAACAACTCTCAACCACGCAACAAACCATCAGTGAAATCGCATACAGTCTAGGCTTTGAACGTCCAGCTTCATTTACCAAACTCTTCAAAACCAAAACCAAAATGTCACCTATGGAGTTTCGGAAGCTATTTAACTAGGTTTTGGGTCTTGGGTGTTAGGTGTTAATATTGTAAGTTACTACCAACGCCAGTTAGATTGTCCATGACAAAAGCAAGTGTTTTTTCATTTTTTGCCACGAATACACGAATTATTTCTTGCTGTACTCAAACGTCAGTTCGAGTGTTTTTTACGGAGTAAAACGGAGAAAAAAATGTATCGAGAACAGCTTAGAACTTCCTAGTACATCTCGATACAATTTTCTATCGAAAATCACTCGATGTGACGATTAGTTAAAATTTTAAATAGACATTTCCATATGATAAATGTCCTCACATAACGAATAAAAAAAAGACAAATCAACAAACAAACGAATTAACAAATAAGAAGTTGAAAAGTTTATAAGTTTAGGAGTTTACGTTTTAAAGAAAAATTC
>JBCCLS010000443.1:0-3678 GCA_039026835.1 Bacteroidota bacterium
CCCAAAAGTGCTGCCGAAAAGGTGATAAAAAAGAGAATAATGAGATCCGTCATTAATTAATTTTGAAGTGAATATAAGTAATTGCTTTGTTTACTTCCAAATATTGCGATTCGTAAAAGGTTTGTATTTCAGTAACTTCTGACGGACTTCCCTCATTGGTATACACATCGTGATTGGCATATAACACCTCGTGTCCTGCGCCATGCAACAATCCTAAAGTATAACCATGCATAAACTCGCTATCCGTTTTTAAATGTACAGTTCCGTCAGCAGTAAGTATTTTTTTATAACGCGCCAAAAAAGCTTCATTGGTCAGCCTATGTTTGGTACGCTTGTATTTAATTTGTGGATCTGGGAAAGTAATCCAAATTTCAGAAACTTCGTTTTCAGCAAACAATCCTTCAATCAGTTCTATTTGGGTTCTGATAAAGGCAACATTGTGTAAATTTTCTTCAACAGCGGTTTTCGCGCCACGCCAAAAACGCGCTCCTTTGATGTCAATTCCGATAAAGTTTTTGTGTGGAAATTTTCTCGCTAATGCCACACTATATTCGCCTTTTCCGCAACCTAATTCCAATACACTCGGCGCATCATTTTTGAAGAATTCTTGACACCATTTGCCTTTGTATGGAAATTTTTCACTGACAATTTCCTCACGTGTTGGTTGGATGACATTTGAAAATGTATCGTTTTCTTTGAAGCGTTTGAGTTTGTTTTTACTGCCCACAATTGTTTCTTAATATTTTGACAAAACTAAGGAAAACTTGAACACATGCTAATATTCTTATCTTTGATTTTATGAAGAATTCGAAAACTGTATTGGTAGCTCCGCTAAATTGGGGTTTGGGACACGCTGCTAGATGTATTCCCATCATACGAAATTTGATTGCAGAAAATTTTATTCCTGTCATTGCTTCTGACGGAATTGCACTAAAGTTGCTGCAGAAAGAGTTTCCTGAATTAGAAACCATTACGTTTCCTGATTATCAAATCGAATATGCCAAAAAAGGAAAGAATTTTAAGTTGAAAATGCTGAAAGATTCGCCCAAAATGCTGAAAGCCATTTCCAAAGAGAAAAAAATGGTGAAAAAGCTGGTAAAGGAGCGTGATTTTTGTGGAATTATCTCCGATAATCGATTGGGCGTATACAGCAAAAAAGTACCATCTGTCTTCATTACACATCAATTGAATGTATTGAGTGGAAACACTACTTGGTTTAGCAGTAAACTGCATCAAATTGTGATTAAAAAGTTTGACGAATGTTGGGTGCCCGATGTCGCTGGAAAACCGAATTTATCAGGAAAGTTAGGACATTTAAAGCAACATACACTTCCGCTGAAATATATTGGTCCGCTAAGTCGATTGCAAACTAAAGAAATGCCGATTGTATACGATTTGATGGTGATACTCTCCGGACCCGAACCTCAGCGAACACTCCTAGAAGAGAAACTATTTGAAGAAGTAAAACATTTTGATGGGAACGTATTGTTTGTACGTGGAAAGGTAGCACAAAAGCAAGAACAGTTTCAATTCTTAAACTGTAGCGTGTATAATTTTATGCAAAGCGACGAACTCGAAAAAGCATTTAACGAAAGTGAATTGGTTTTATCGCGTTCAGGCTATACAACGGTGATGGATTTGGCTAAGTTGAACAAAAAAGCCTTTTTTATTCCCACGCCTGGACAGTTTGAACAAGAATATTTAGCAAAGCGCTTACAGAAACAAAAATTAGTTCCCACCGCGACACAAGACGATTTTTCTATTGAGCAATTGGCACGCGTAAAAGATTTTAAAGGATTAAGCGCATTGAACTATAAGGAAGATTACGCTGCTCTATTCGACCTTTTCAAGCGTAAATGAAAACTCTGAACCTACGCCGTGTTCGCTTTCCACATATATACGTTCATTGTGCGCTTCGATAATGTGTTTTACGATGGACAATCCCAAACCTGAACCACCTTCTTTTCGTGTTCGACTTTTGTCTACGCGATAAAAACGCTCAAACAAACGTGGAATATTATCCTTTTCGATACCTTCGCCATTATCAGTCACACGGACAATGACTTTGTTGCGGATTAAATTTTCAACACTGATTTCGGTAGTTCCTTTTTCGCGTCCGTATTTGATAGAGTTTACAATTAAATTGGTGAGTACTTGCTGAATGCGTTCCTTGTCGGCAGCCACGATAATCGGTTTGGTATAATTCATATCAAACGACAGTGAAATGTGTTTTTTGGCAGCTTTCATCTCTAGCAAATCAAATACATTTTGCACCAATTCTATGATGTCAAATTCTTCGGTGTGTAAGTTTAAATCTCCCGCTTCCAAGCGCGTAATCATATCCAAATCTTTCACAATATAAATAAGTCGCTCCACACCTTTTCCTGCGCGATTAAGGTATTTTTTACGGATACTTTTATCTTCCATGGCACCATCGAGCAAGGTCAAAATATAGCCTTGTACGGTAAAAAGTGGTGTTTTTAATTCGTGTGATACATTTCCGATAAATTCTTTTCGGTAATTTTCACGCACTTTTAAGGTTTCAATTTCCAATTTTTTGTTGGTGGCAAACTTTTCTATCTCTTTGGTCAGCGTTGCCATGTCCGTAGTAATCGGATAGCTTTGGAAGTCACTAATATCGAGCAATGTGACGTCGTCATATATTTTTTTAACTCTTTTGTAGATAAAGCGTTCTACGCGATATTGAATGATAAAAAAGCAAAACGCAAAACTGGTAATAAAGAATAAAATAGGAACGACAATGTAATTTTCTATTTTAAAAAAGAACAGTAAAGCTACTAAAATCGACGTTGTAAATAAAGTAATGTACAACGAAGAGCGCAATGCAAAACGATATGATTTTCTGAGTTTTCTGGTCATGTTGTTATTGTACGTACTTGTACCCTACACCTTTGACTGTTTTAAAGTGGTTTTCGCCAATTTTTTCTCTAAGTTTACGAATATGCACGTCAATCGTACGTCCGCCCACAATGACTTCATTTCCCCAAACTTTGTCTAAAATTTCTTCTCGTTTAAATACTTTTCCAGGTCTGGAAGCTAATAGGGATAACAATTCAAATTCTTTTCTTGGTAAGATGATTTCTTCACCTTCTTTTTCAATTTTGTATTCTTCTCGGTTGATGATGATATTACCAACGGTCACAATTTGCGCATTTTCATCATTATCTTTCAATCGGCGAAGGAGCGCTTTTACTTTACTTACCAATACTTTTGGTTTTATTGGTTTTGTAATATAATCATCTGCACCAGCATCAAAACCGGCCACTTGCGAATAATCTTCTCCACGAGCAGTTAAAAAAGTAATAATAGTATTGGCTAAACTGCTGTCTTTTCTAATATTTTCACAGGCTTCTATTCCGTCCATTTCAGGCATCATAACATCCATAATGATCAAATGTGGTTTGAGCTTTTTTGCTTTGGTAATAGCTTCTGCACCATTGGTAGCAGTGGTGAGTTGGTATCCTGCAGAAGATAAATTATAGCCTACAATTTCTAAAATATCTGGCTCATCATCCACAAGCAAAATTTTAATATCTTTTTTTTTCATCCCTGTGTTGTTTTGGTTTAATTGGTTAGTATTGTATGTGTTACGCTACTACTGTATTTTAAATTATTCAACAAAAGTAAATATAAAATTAATTATTAAAAGCTCTTAAC
>JBCCLS010000444.1:0-3671 GCA_039026835.1 Bacteroidota bacterium
AAAAAATATTTAAAAAATTATCAAAAATTCAAAAAATATAGCTAAAAATAAAAATAATAAAAATTTACTATGCGCGCATAGCATTTTTCGGGAAATATTCTGTGTATTCGTCAAAATTTAAATTCAATTAAAACATATAAGTTCCATGAAAATATTAGTATGTATTAGTCATGTTCCTGACACTACTTCCAAAATTAATTTTACCGAAGGAGATACTAAGTTTGATACCAATGGTGTACAGTTTGTAATTAACCCAAATGATGAATTTGGACTCACGCGCGCTATGTGGTTTAAAGAAAAGCAAGGTGCATCGGTAGATGTGGTAAGTGTAGGAGGCGCAGAAACAGAACCAACATTGCGTAAAGCATTGGCGATTGGTGCAGATAAAGCAATCCGTGTAAACGCAGAAGCAATAGACGGATTTTTTGTTGCTAGACAATTAGCTGCTGTTGTAAAAGACGGTGGATACGATTTAGTTATTGCAGGAAGAGAATCTATTGATTATAATGGAGGTATGGTTCCTGGAATGATAGCAGAATTAACTGATGCTAATTTTATAAACACATGTATTGGATTAGAAATTGATGGAACTGCCGCTACAGCAGTACGTGAAATTGATGGTGGAAAAGAAACTTCATCTACTTCACTTCCATTGGTTATAGGAGGACAAAAAGGATTGGTAGAAGAAAGTGATCTTCGCATTCCAAATATGAGAGGAATTATGATGGCGCGTAAAAAGCCATTAACAGTTATTGATCCTGTAGATGCTTCAAATGCTACCGCAGCTGTAAAGTTTGAAAAGCCCGCACCAAAAGGAGCTGTAAAACTAGTAGATGCAGGAAATATTGATGAATTGATTGACTTATTGCACAACGAAGCAAAGGTGATTTAATCTGTGATTAAATTATTCCGAATTCATTTCGGAACCACTTCAATTATTCAATTTTTAAATCATTTAATTAGCTCCTGAATCAAGTTCAGGATCATTTTAAAAAATAAAATTATGTCAGTTTTAGTATATACAGAATCAGAAAACGGAAAATTAAAAAAGGCTGCTTTTGAAGTCGCGTCATACGCGAAAGAAGTTGCCAATCAATTAGGAACTACAGTAACTGCAGTTGCAATCAATGCTGAAGGTACAGACGAATTAGGAAAGTATGGTGTAGATAAAGTACTTACAGTTTCTGCAGATGCTTTACAAGACTTTAACGCCAAAGCGTATGCAGCTACAGTATACCAAGCAGCGACAAAAGAAGATGCAAAAGTGGTTGTGATTAGCTCAAGCGCAGATAGCAAAACCTTGGCGCCAATTTTAGCGGTAAATTTAAATGCAGGATATGCATCAAATGTAGTAGCTGCGCCATCAAGCACAAGTCCATTTACAGTAAAAAGAACTGCATTCACCAACAAAGCATTTAACATGACAGAAATCAACTCTGATGTAAAAATCGTGGGTGTTTCTAACAATGCGTTTGGGTTGGTAGAAAACGAAGGTGCTGCAGCATCAGAAGCTTTTGCTCCTAGTTTAGACGAGTCTTTATTTGGTGTGAAAGTCGAATCTTTAGACAAAGTATCAGGAAAAGTAACCATCGCCGATGCCGAAGTAGTTGTCTCAGCTGGTAGAGGATTAAAAGGTCCTGAAAACTGGGGAATGGTTGAAGATTTAGCAGATGTATTAGGTGGTGCTACTGCATGTTCTAAACCAGTTTCTGACTTGGGTTGGAGACCACACGGAGAGCACGTAGGACAAACAGGAAAACCTGTAGCATCTAATTTATACATTGCAATTGGAATCTCTGGAGCTATTCAGCATTTGGCTGGAATCAACGCTTCCAAAGTAAAAGTTGTTATCAATACTGACCCAGAAGCTCCGTTCTTTAAAGCGGCTGATTATGGGGTTGTTGGAGACGCTTTTGAAGTAGTTCCACAACTAATCGAAAAATTGAAAGAATTTAAAGCGAATAACGCATAATTTTTTTTAAATTGTGCCCAACAAAGGGCTGTTTAAAATTGGTTAACCCTTTTTTAGACAGCCTTTTTTTATGTGAATGCATTTCAAAACGATACATGAGTTTAGTAAAACTAAATATAAAGGGAATTTCATACAGTCAAACGCAAAACGGAGCGTATGCGTTAATTTTGAATGAAGTTGATGGAGACCGAAAACTACCAATAGTTATTGGAGCTTTTGAAGCGCAATCCATTGCCATTGCACTTGAAAAAGAAATCAAACCGCCTCGCCCACTTACCCACGATCTTTTCAAAAACTTTGCCGATCGTTTTGATGTGGTAGTCAAACAAGTTATTATTCACAAATTGGTAGACGGCGTATTTTATTCAAGTATCATTTGTGAGCGTGACAAAATTGAAGAAATTATTGACGCACGTACGTCGGATGCCATTGCACTCGCCCTGCGTTTTGATGCGCCCATTTTTACGTATAAAACAATTTTGGACAAAGCAGGCATCTTCCTAAAACTCACTTCCAAAGAAGAGGAAGAAGAAGCCGAAAAAGAAAGTATTGTGGTAGACGAATTGTTTACTGATGAAGAAGAAATGGATACTGTAGAAAGTAGTAGTAGCACAGTTGACAATACTTTAAAAACCTTATCACTTCAAGAATTATACAATATGTTAGACGGCGCTGTGGCGGATGAAGATTACGAAAAAGCAGCCCGACTTCGTGATGAAATCTCAAACCGAGAGCAAGACAAAAAATAAAACACCTATTCAAATGCAGAAATTTGTAGCAAGTATTCTTACAGTATTCTGTGTGCTTTGTACTATAAGCGCTCAAGAAGCTGGAATCGACGGCACGTGGAATTTTAGTAGCATACAAAATGTGCAAAACGAAAACATTCTTTCCATTACAGATACAGACAAACTCACCTTACAAGCAGGCGAATTTCAATATCAACTTGCTGCCAAAAATAATTTACAAGCTAGCGGAGACTATATCTATCAAAATAACTTATTGGTTTTTTACTACAACACACCTAACGATACCATCCGCAAGTATAAAATTACAACGCTGAATGATTCTACTTTAGTTTTTAAAGAAAAAGATGTTTCGTATGCGTTTCGTAAAGAGAAAGTTACTGCTAATGCTAACACAAGTTGGCAATTGTATACCAACATCATTTATGAAGATTTAGCAAAATACCCTGACAGCATTAAAGTAAATGTGGAATTTGCAAAAGGTAAAGAATTTTTAAACTTAAATGATAGTGGATCTTACGAGAGTATTTTAGAAGGTGCATTTAATAAAGGATATTGGCTTCGCAACAAAAATCTATTAGTTTTCAAGCAAAAAGCACCAACAAACATCGATATTTATTATGAAATCGTTGAAGAGTCGAATGAAACTTTGAAAATAAAAAAGGGAGCCAATCAAATTTTCACATTCATAACAAATAGTCATCCTAATTATATTGTCCCTGAGAAAGTTGAATCTGAAATCATTCAAAGTGATGGTGTGACATTTACTAGCATTTGGCGTGGTGTTTTGGGAATGATTTCCTTAATTTTTATAGCATTTTTATTTAGTAAAAACAGAAGAGCTATCAATTGGAAAACTGTGGGTATTGGACTTACCGTTCAACTATTAATTGCTGTTGCTGTACTAAAAGTTGATTTTGTAAAAACGATTTTTGAGAGTGTTGGACAAGTAT
>JBCCLS010000445.1:0-3670 GCA_039026835.1 Bacteroidota bacterium
CAAAAAATCTGTATAATAACATGACAGATGCGGAAAGAAATATTGCGTACAAAACCTTTTTAAATATCTCTCAGAGAAAATTTGAAAAATACAACTTTCGTGATATGTACTATTTGGAACGCTTGGGACATTCTGATGATAGAGATGGTTTTTTAAACGCTATCAAAGACAATTATCCTGAAAAAAAACGAAGCGATCAAATTATTTTAATTCCTAAAAAGAATGCTTTTCAAGATCGCTTTCAAGCCTCCATAGGTTGGATTTTTGGCGTGTTTGCCATCAGCTGTAGTATCATATTTTTGATGATTGCCATTCCCAAAATAGATGATACAGCATACAAGCGATTTCAGAAAAAACAACCTTTAAAAGAAGACAGTCTGAAAGACCTTTATCAGTTTTTGGATCCTCGTGGTGCGTTCAAAGGAACTTCAATTTTAATACTAGCAAACATCATTGTATTCATCGGTATGGTGATAGCTGGATTTAACATTATATCACCAACACCACAAGAATTGCTCGAAATCGGAGGAAATAGAAGACCAGAAGTCCTAAACGGAGAGTATTGGCGATTGTTCACCGCAACGTTTATTCACGGCGGAGTTGCACATTTAATTTTTAATCTTGTCGGAATTGGTTTGGGCGGTGTTTTTCTAGAACGAATTGTAGGTTCCTTGCGGCTTTTATGTATCTATATAGTCTGTGGTGTTCTGGCAAGTATAGCCAGCGTATATTGGCACGAAAACACGATAAGTGTAGGCGCATCAGGAGCTATTTTTGGTTTGTATGGTGCATTGCTTTCGTTTCTAATCTTTAATATTATACCTAAATATGATCAAACGTATATATGGAGATTTCTTGGAATATTTGGAGGAATTAGTCTTTTATTTGGACTGCTTTCCAGCGGAACTGACAATGCAGGACACTTTGGTGGACTCATTAGTGGCTTCTTTGTCGGAATGCTTCTCATTGCGTGGAATCGGAAGAAATTAGAAGAAAAAGCCAGCTGAGATCACTTTACAGTATACACATAAAATTGAAATTTGATGGCGTTTTTGTTTCTGTAATTGATGACTTTATCCGCTTTCCAAGCAGGAATGTCGAAATCGTGTGTCACAATTCTAGTACCTTTTGGCAATTCATTTTCTAGTTTAAGTGAAAGTTTGCCCAACGAGAAACGCGTTAAATATAAAACCAGCGCATCTGCTTTGGAAAGATCAGCATTATAAAAACTTTCTTCTATAATTTCAATACGATTGGAAAGTCCAGCAGCTTGTACATTTTTTTTGGCTGCTATAAGTGCTTCTGGTCGCAACTCATAGCCAATACAGCGAACATCTGCAACTTTGCAAGCAGCAATGAGCACACGCGCATCGCCACAACCCAAATCGATAAGTGTTTCGCCATCTTTCAAAGCTAACAGTGTTAATTTTTCATTGATAACTTCGTCGATCGTGATTTCATACGGATCATCTAGGTGTATTGAGTTATGTTCCAAAATGTATACAGTTTTTAGGGAATAGCGCTGTTTTGTTCAATGCAAAACACAAACGCGCTATTATTTTAGAAAAGTAATCAATTTTTAGTAAACGGTCACTTTTTATATAAATACGTGGATATTTTATGGAAAAAACGGAAACGCTTTGGTTGAAACTAAATTTCATCTTTCTGCATTTATTTCATAATAACAAAATAGCAAATCTACTATATGTCAAATTAAGCATAACTCATGAGATTCCTTGAATATTAGCATGCGATCAAGACTTCTATACTGCGCTCAAAGTGACAACTATGTGTAGATTTTTTTGGAAATTTTTCTTCTAGAACAATCCGTGGATTTCTGCATCAATTTTGTTAATCACGCTTCCTAAATCTTCGGGATTGTCAACAAAATCTAAATTATCAACATCAATAATCAACAATTTTCCCTGATCGTATTTAGAAATCCACGCTTCGTAGCGTTCATTCAATCTGCTTAAATAATCAATGCTGATCGAATTTTCATAATCGCGTCCACGTTTGTGAATTTGCGCTACCAAGGTTGAAATATCAGCACGTAAATAAATCAATAAATCGGGTGCGTCTACCAACTTTTGCATCAACTCAAATAGTGATTGGTAGTTTTCATAATCGCGATTTGTCATGAGTCCCATAGCATGTAAATTGGGCGCAAAAATATGCGCATCTTCATAAATGGTACGATCTTGAATGACTTTTTTACCGCTTTCGCGGATTTGCAATACCTGTCGAAAACGACTGTTTAAAAAATAAATTTGAAGGTTAAAACTCCAGCGCTCCATTTGTGTGTAAAAATCATCCAAGTACGGATTGTCTACAACATCTTCAAAATGTGCTTCCCATTTGTAATGTTTTGCCAATAATTTTGTTAACGTTGTTTTTCCTGCGCCAATGTTTCCGGCAATTGCAACATGCATGTGATTCTGTAATTAGGTGTTTACTTTACAATCAGACTAAGGGATTTTATAGTTGATTCTAAAATTATTCGTTCTATTTATTCTTTAGTTGGTTTTTGGAGTTGAAATCGGTACAACACAATTCCGTCGTAAATCTACAAGATATCATCGTGAAGCGAAAACTGTTTAATAGCAATTCTGTCAGATGGTATTTTTACAAGATAAACGTCATCGTTATTGCTGTAATAAAGTTGTGAATCTTTTAAAAAGAGAATTTCTTCGTTGGTCATTTCAAAATCAGTCACACCTTCTAGCGGTTTTTGAGAGAGCAAGCTTCCGTAAATATTATACAAATACATCGTAGTTTCGGTCAAAACGCGACAAAAATTATAGTTACTTTTGAGCGCTACAAATTTCTCGGGAATCGGTAAGTTTTGAATGGGTGTTTTTTCTTGTACATAATTAAATACTTCCAACTGTTGCGTATTGGTGTCAAACACCCAAAAATTACGGTCACTTGCGGTGGTTGCAGCTGCGAGATTTTTAAACTCAGCAATAATATTAAAGTCAATTCGCTTAATCTCGTTCAATGTATTATCTAAGACAATTGCAGTATTAAAATCTCTATAAAACAATGTGATTTTGAGTGGATTTAAAATATCTACTGTAGTAATATCACCCAGTTGTAAATTATTATACACCCACTCTTGTCCGTCGTGTCGTTTGATCAAAATATTGTCTTGAATCACATACAAAGCACCAAAACTATCTACTTCCATAAAACGATCTACCGCCAAACTGTCTTGCTGTTGCAAGGTTGCCGTGATGGTTTTTTGTCCGAAGGCACACAGCGAACAACATAAGCATAAAGAAAGAAGCACTAATTTCATGGTTGACAAATTACAAAAAATGAACCGTTTTTTTTAATGTGTTGATTTGATAATTTGAAAATGTGTCAATGCGTTTCAAAGAAAACGATGTGTTTAACTAGAAACAGATTGCTTCACTGCGTTCGCAATGACGTTTTAAAGCCGTTCTCGATAGATCCTGAATCAAGTTCAGGACACTTGAGCTTGTAAAGGTTAAGTAAAAAGCAATTTGTGCATTCGTGGCAAAAAAAGAGAAAAGTATTGTTTTTCAATATTTTACTAAAATCAATCATTTTTATTACAGAAATCGAATTGAAGTTTGAAGTTTCAAATTCAACTTCAACCTCAATTTCAAAAATGCGAACAGAAGAAGCCAATACCAAAGCAAAG
>JBCCLS010000446.1:0-3670 GCA_039026835.1 Bacteroidota bacterium
ATGGTAGATGGAGAAATTTGCTTGTAACGATTCACAGGAATACCTGCGATACTTTTAGATGACAAGGCATTCAGCGCAGCTACAGTAGCCAATGTTCCAGTAAGTGTTTCTGAAGGGTTGGCATTTTTAGGTTGCTGAATGTATGCATCGTAAATGGTAGGTATCTTAGCCAAATCTCCCTTTTCCCAAGCATGAGGAACAATATCTAAGGAATTGTGTTGACTCAAATAATATATTGTTTTAGCTTTTATTTGTTTCTCATAATACGAAGCAAAGCCTTCATCGCCTGGTGTAGGACCTGCGGTTGGAAAAGCACCAACAGAAGTTCTATTATCAGGATCCCAATCTTTTTTCTTATCCACCAAATACAATGCGAGTGTAGGAGACAACGCTCCACCCAAACTATGTCCAGCGACAGCTATTTGTACATTCTGTAAGTCAGCATGATCATCCAAGAAATTTGTCAATGCCTGCACCAAAGATCGATCATCTTCGTCAGTCATATTTAATAAAATATTCAATCCAATATGTGTGCCTTTTGAGATACTTCCCGAATTTGAAGCGCCAGTTACCAATTCCCATGATACTGTTTTATGTACTGAAAAATCTTCGACAAACCAACCATAAGGCGAATTTATATTGGTGCCTGCAATGGCAATAACGATGGTATTTTCACTTTCATTATAGTACATTCCCATGGTATTATCGGCATGTACAGATGTTGAGGTAGGATTATTAGCATATACAATTGGTCCCCAAATTGCTTTCCAGTTACCAATAATATCTGAAGTTTGGGTAAGTACTTCGTGTGCTACTTTAGTTATATAACGTTGCATGGCTATCATTCCGCTTTTGCAATCGTCTTGCGACCAAGACAACCCAGAAGCAGAGTTAACCGAGAACGACAAACTGTAGATTTGTTGTAGTAGTTGAGTTGATGGATTCATTACTTTTTTTCATTGTGAGTGTGTTCATACTAGTATATGCAAATTAACAGCTAAAAAAAAAAGAGAAACAGCAGATTATTACGCGAATATAGAACCACGTAGTTTCACTGATAAAAATTAAAAAAAATGTAGATTGAATGTTAAAAAGAGAGCATTTTTACAAATAATTATTACATTTGTAGATATATACCAAATCTATAAAGAGTGAAGCAACGATTACTTTTACTTATTTTACTACTTTCCTTTAGTACTGCGGCATTAGCACAAAGTGCTACAGCAAGTCAGTTTGCTTCAAATGTAGAGACGGTTTTTACGATTTCTCCCAATCCAGGGGTGAATGAATTAAACATTCGATTATCTCAAAAAACAAACGCATCTGTAGAAGTATATAATCTTTTAGGAAGAAAAATTCACGCAGGGAAATTAACTACAATGCACAATGCAATTGATATTTCTTCTTGGAAATCTGGAATTTATTTGGTGAAAGTAATTACGGATAAAAAATCCATTACCAAACGCTTTGTGAAAAAGTAATTCTTTTTAATCTATTAGTTTATTTATTTAAGAGTTTATGTTTGATGAATTTCTTTTTCTGTTTTGATCAGATTAAAAATCTTGTGTTCAATTTAAACATATACACAAGCTAGAAGTCTATTTTTAGGAACTAGTATCATTTCATTCACACAAAAACTATGATAATTGTGTGAATCTTTCATTATTGACACTTTCAATTCATCACTATTTAAATCGAATTCGTCACAAAACCTTGTAAATATTGAGTTTTTTCAAGAAGCTGAAATTATTTTTGCGACAACATAAAATCAATATTTACTACTTGTCTTACCTCTTTTAAAAAATCTAAATTCTAAACTTAATGCATAAAAAAATACGCTTTTTACTCTTCATTTTACCCACATTCCTTTTTGCACAATGGACACAAGTCGAACAAGATATCGACGGAGAAAACAATGATGATTTATCAGGATATTCAATAAGTATGTCTTCAGATGGAAGTATTGTTGCAATTGGTGCTCCTGGCAATGATGATGGCGATAACAATGCAGGACACGTACGAATCTATCAAAATAGTGGAACAAATTGGCAACAAATAGGTCAAGACATCAATGGCGAATTCTGGTTTGGTCTTTCAGGATTTTCAGTAAGTTTATCTTCCGATGGAAGTATCGTAGCTATTGGAGAACCCATTTTTAGTGGTGAAGGTCGCGTACGCGTATATCAAAATAACAGTGGAACTTGGCAACAATTAGGTCAGGATATTATGGGAGAAGGTTCTGACGATGAATCAGGAGTTTCAGTAAGTATGTCTTCTAATGGAAGCATTGTAGCTATTGGCGCTCCATTAAATAATGGAAACGGATCTAACAGTGGACATGTACGCGTGTATGAAAACAATGCAGGCACGTGGCAGCAAATAGGAATAGACCTTGACGGAGATGATGCAGGAGATAATGCTGGAATCTCAGTAAGTCTTTCTGCGGATGGAAGTATTATGGCAATGGGAGCTCCTTATGGTGCAAGTAACAACAGAGGTGAAGTTAAAGTATATCAAAATGTTGGCGGGAGTTGGCAACAAGTGGGACAAGATATTGAAGGAACTAACGATGATAGCGAGTTTGGAATTTCGGTAAGTTTATCCAATGATGGAAATACACTTGCGGTAGGAAGTTCGTATGATATTGATATCAGTACTTTTTCTAGTGCTAGCGTTAGAGTGTATCAAAATGTAGGCGGAACATGGCAACAAATAGGAACCGATATTACAAATCCTGTTTCCGTGATTGAATATGCCAGATTTCCAGTGAGTTTATCTGGAGATGCAAGCACGCTAGCTATCGGTGCTCCGCTGGATGATATTTTGTATTCAGGCGATAGAGAAAATAGCTATGCACAGATATATAAAAATGAAAGTGGCATTTGGCAGCAAGTTGATCAAAATATTAACGAAGCAACTTTGGAAGATGCGTTTGGTTCCTCAATAAGTCTTTCAGATGACGGCGCTACTGTTGCTGTTGGTGCAAACTATCATGATAATAGTAAAGGACATGTTAGAGTATTTTTTAATAGTAATATACTCAATACTCAAGAAAACATACAAAACAATTCAGCTGCTATTTTTCCCAATCCAAGCAAAGGAAAGGCAACAATTCGATTACACAAGCAGTTTCAAAAAATACAAGTACAGGTCTATGATATGTTAGGAAAAGAAGTGATAAGCACCACATATACTGACACGTCAATCATAACATTACATATTTCTCAGCAACCCAAAGGAATGTATTTTGTAAAGACTACAGCTGACGAGATGTCTTTTACTCACAAATTAATCAAACAATAAGAAGTTGAAAAGTTTATAAGTTTAGGAGTTTAGGTTTGCGTGCAAAACTTGGATACAATAACAACCTTAAACACAAATCTACAAACAAACGAATTCACAATTAAGAAGTTGAAAAGTGTATACGTTTAGGAGTTTAGGTTTGCTGGCAAAAATTGGATACGATAACAACCTTCAGCATAAATCTACAAACAGATGAATTCACAATTAAGAAGTTGAGAAGTTTATAAGTTTAGGAGTTTAGGTTTCAAAGAACAATTCACAATTCAACATTCAAAATTTAACATCAAACGAAATAATATAAAATGTAAAAGTAGTTTTTATTAGTATTGAGCTATGAGTATTGAGTATTGAGAAGTTTTTAAAAAAC
>JBCCLS010000447.1:0-3659 GCA_039026835.1 Bacteroidota bacterium
GATCAGGATATGATGCAAAAGAATTTAACCTGTAAAAGTTTGGGCGATGCACAAAAAAATATGGTTTCGTTCAGCGTAGTGTTGATCGTTGTTAACTTCATATTTTTATTGTTGGGAGCTTTGATTTACATGTACGCATCCAAACACGCTATCGAAGTTCCGCTGATGGACGGCAAACCGAAAACTGATTTATTATTTCCAGAAGTTGCGCTCAAAGGCGGATTGGGAATTTCGCTGGCAATAGTCTTTTTATTAGGATTGATTGCAGCAGCCTATTCGAGTGCTGATTCGGCATTGACCTCATTAACGACTTCTTTTTCAGTTGATTTTTTACGAATTGAAAAGCAGCCTAAAGACACTCAGAAAAAAACACGACAACTTGTGCACATCGGAATGTCGATTGTGTTGATTATTGTTGTCATTATTTTTAACAGTTTGAGTAATAAAAGTGTCATTGACAATTTGCTGACGATTGCGAGTTACACGTACGGTCCGTTATTAGGATTGTTTGCGTTTGGAATTTTCACCAAATACAATATTGTAGATCGGCACGTATGGTGGATCACCGCAATTTCTATCGCCCTTACGTATTTGTTAGCTAATTTTGGAACTTACTACACCTATTTGACACAAGATGTAGAAAATTTGGCGCAAGCTACCGAACTTTCGAAAGGATTTTATCAATTTGGATACGAATTGCTTCCTATCAATGGACTGATCACTTTTGTAGGCTTAATATTGATTCGACGCAAGCATGACTAACGTGCACGCCGTTACAGGTTTGATATCTTTTTCTTGTAATTTTTCTAAGAAACTTGGATTTTCTGTCCCTGGATTAAAAATAATGCGTTCGGGTTGTAACGAAAAAATATACTCGTAATACGCTTCTTGAACCGTAGGATTTATATATAAGGTAACTGTATGAATGTCTTCGTATTGTACCAATTCAGTATCAATAGTTACGCCACTAATTTCACCTTCTTTAAGTCCAAATGCTACAACTTCATGTTGATTGGCTACCAAACGCTGGACAGCTTTGTGAGAGAAACGATGCGACTTCGTAGAAGCGCCTAACACTAATGTTTTCAATAGATTACGATATTTATACCTTTTACAACTTAAAATTGCTGTAATAAAACGCCCTTTTTTCCTTTCTTTTTCATTTGAAAATAAAACGTAACTATGGCTATGTTTGATTTTTGAAACTTAAACAAAGAAAAAAATTATCATTTTATTTTACTGCAATTTCAAATCATAACTGGTATTAATTTTACAATTTGGGTATGATTATTTTATCATTGGCAGTAAAGTTAGTAATTTTTGCGCTGTGACTTTTGCTTTTGTTAAATTATGTTAAATTTTATCATTCCACGTAACACAAAAGCCATTACCTCGTCAAGTATGCATAATTCTAGCACGCTAGATCATCATCAAGAAATAAAAACGAACTAATTACATGAAAAAACTATTCTCACTATGCATGCTCATGCTATGCATTAGCGTACATGCACAAACCCCATCCCCAAAAATCGGAACTGTAAAGGGAAAAGTCATTGATGCCACAACCAATGAAGCTATTCCTTACGCAACGATTGTCATTAAATCGAAAGCTGACAGTACAGTAATTACTGGAGCCATTTCGGATGACGACGGAAGTTTTAAAATTGAAAAAGTTCCTGCTGGGGCTTTGATTGTAGATATCCAGTTTATTGGATACGAAACCATTTCAAGAGAAATTACAATTTCGAACGAAGCCAAAACTGCTAATATTGGAACAATTTCACTAGCAGAAAGTGCCACGACGTTGAATGAAGTTGAAGTTGTAGCCGAGCGTACCACCATCGAACAGAAAGTAGACAGAAAAGTAATTACTGTTGGAAAAGATTTGGTAACTGCCGGACCTACAGTAGCAGATATTATGAACAATTTGCCTTCTGTGAATGTTGATCAACAAACAGGAGCTATTAGTTTGCGAGGAAACCAAAACGTTCGTGTGATGGTTGACGGAAAGCTTTCTACCATTCCAACTGCACAATTATTACGTCAGTTGCCTTCTAATTCTATCAAAAAAATTGAACTAATTACAAATCCTTCTGCAAAATACAATCCTGAAGGAATGAGTGGAATTATCAATATTGTGTTGCGAAAAAATGTGAACATCGGATTCAATGGAAATGCAAATATTGGTGTTACACGTGAACGTGAAGCGAAGTTCAACAGCTCATTAGACTTAAATTATCGTAACGGAAAGTTCAATATTTTCACGACCTACGGAAACAATATTTCGAAAAATAGAAACGGAGGAAATATTTTTAGACCAGATGAAAACTCTGAGCAAGCATTTGACAACTTAGACAATGTAAAAACACACTTGATCAAGTTTGGAATGGACATTTATTTAAATGATAAGAATACCGTTTCATTCTTCACAAATCAAAACATTAACAACAGCATCAGTGACGGATTTATCAATATTGTATTTCAGGAAGATGCGCGGTTTAATAACTCACAAGACTTTACGGCAATCAATGATAATTTAGCGTCTCAGTACAATTTCAATTACAAGTATGACATTGATGAAGAAACTGGAGAAAACATTGAATTGGAAGCTGATTACAACCGATATACGGGCGATGATGAATTTGATTTTAGATTCGGCGGCGCAAACACATTTCCAAATTATATTGATCAGCAAGACACAGAAAGAGATCGTACCACAATCAATTTAGATTATGTAAAACCACTGCAAAATCAAGCAAAGTTAGAGCTTGGAGCGGAAGCGCGTTTATTTAATTCGGATATTGAATACCAATCTACTGGTTTCTCTTTTAACGAAGCGGGAGACTTACGCAGAACGCCAAGTACTGATTTTAACTACAGCAGAGATATTTATTCTTTGTATGCTACGTATGGAAAACAGTATGAAAAATGGTCGTATTTATTAGGAGTTCGTGCAGAAACTGTGCAAGTAAATGCCAATGCATTGTCGCAAGAAGTAGAGACACCTGATAGTGAAAATATTGTGTTTGAAAATGATTATACACAAGTATATCCATCTGCATTTTTCACCTATACGCCATCAGAAAAAAATTCATACCAATTGAGTTATAGTAGACGTGTAGATCGTCCTGGAATTGGTCAGGTAAATCCAATTAGAGAATGGGCAACTCCGTTGATTACTTCGTTTGGAAATATCAACTTAGTGCCACAGTTTACGAACTCTATGGAAGCGAATTACACTAGAAAGCTTGGTAAAAAAGGAACGATTACCGGAGGTGTTTTCTACAGAATTATTGAAGATGAAATTAACCGAGCTGTTTTCATTGACAGAACTGATGTGAGTCGTATTATATTAACGCACGACAATTTTGACAATACGTCATCGTATGGAGTGGAAATTTCAAGTAACATGCAGCCTACTACTTGGTGGAGCTTTAATATGAGTTTTGATTTCTTTTCACAAACACAACGAGGAATTACAGAATCTTTAACGGTAGAAACAAGTGTAGCTACTGTAGATGATATTGTTTCTGAAAGAGTGGAAGTAGAAAACCAAAGGCAGATAAATACAGTCTGTCATTTACTTTGAAGTTATTGAACATTCTAAAATTCCAAGCTTGGTTGTCTACTTCCACTCTTTCAGAAACAATATCATCTAC
>JBCCLS010000448.1:0-3650 GCA_039026835.1 Bacteroidota bacterium
CACTAATGCCTGACGAAAACTTCTCAATACGCAATACTAACATCTCAATACTGATATAACTATCATTTCGTTTGATTTTGAATGTTGGATTTTAAATGCTGAATTGTCCTTTGAAACATAAACTCCTAAACTTATAAACTTTTAAACTTCTGTTTGTTAAATTATCAATTGTTCTTTGAAACTTATCTACACTATTGCCAAATTCCAAATCCCTCATTACTAATCCCTAAATAAAGCGCTCAATACTAGTACTTAAACACCAAACACAAACCCTTACATTCATACATGCATTTACTAGCAAATTCTTAAAGTTTTCTTAAAGTGGTACGGAAGTTGATTGTGGGTAATGAAACTTTAGTCTCAAAAACCGATTTTATGAAAACACTCATCTCATTCGTGTGGTTGCTATTTTTTACTGCAATTAGTACCGCACAACAAGCGCCAATATTAAAAGTTGGCAACACACAAGTAGGGCTTTCCAATTTAGAAATTACTGTCGAAATTATTGGCAATAAAGCCACAACTACCTTTGATATGTTGTATTACAATCCAACCAATAGCGTGTTGGAAGGTGAATTATCTTTTCCGCTAGGAGAAAATTTTGATGTGTCTCGCTTTGCACTTGATGTGAACGGGAAACTCCGAGAAGCTGTCGTAGTAGATAAAGAATTAGGAAGAATTGCCTTTGAAGAAGTCGTACGTCGCAGAATCGATCCGGCGTTGTTGGAAAAAGGTTCTGGAAATAATTACAAAGCACGCATCTACCCTATTCCTGCCAAAAGTTACAAACGTGTTGTTTTAGCGTACGAACAAGAATTGCTGTATAAAGCAGATGATTATTATTACGATTTGCCATTGCATTTTAAAAATCAGCTTGATAAATTTTCACTAGATATTACTGTATTCGAGCAGGAAGAGAAACCTATTATTGAAAAAGGAAAAGTTTCTGGATTGAATTTTTCAAATTGGCAACGAAACTTTCGCACACAACTAGAAAAAAGTAAATATACGCCTAATAAGAGTCTCCTCATCAAGATTCCCACGAAAGTGAATACATTAAAAACACTGGTTTCAGATGATTATTTTTATTCACATATCATTGTAAATCCACAAAAGAAACTACGCAATAAGCCAACAGAAATTTCCTTGTATTGGGATGCTTCTTTGTCTATGAAAGATCGTGATTTGGACAAGGAAATATCGTTGTTAGATCGTTATTTTTCATACATACAAAACAGCAAAGTACATTTTACATCCTTTAGCAATACCATACGTGCAACACAAACATTTACCATTACGAATGGAAATTGGAAAGCATTAAAAGACGTACTCAATTCCACGGTGTATGATGGTGGAACGAGTTATGAAATTCTTCAAAACATCACACAAAAATCAGAGTTGCTATTGTTGTTTTCTGATGGAATTCAGTCACTTAGTGATGCGATTTATGATGCAAAAACGCCTATGATTGTCATAAATAGTGGTGAAAAATCAAATCATGCTGCATTAAAAACGATGGCAGAAGCATCTAGAGGAACGTATGTAAATTTGACCGTAAAATCTGCAGCAGAAGCTTTTGATGATTTGAAGTATCAGCAATACCAATATTTAGGACTCAAATCAAATACAAAAGGACTGGACGTGTATCCAAAAACTACTGTCAATGTTGACAATACGTTTTCAATCGCAGGAAAAAATCTAACTGACAACCAAGAGATTACCTTGTATTTTGGGTATGACAATCAAATTACTGAAAGTGTACAAATACCGTTAAAAAAAGTACAAAAAAGCACCACTCAAATTCCACGATTGTGGGCGCAAAAACGATTGGATTTTCTACAGAAAAATTCCAAAATACATAAAAAAGAAATCATAAAACTAGCCACAACCTACGGCTTGGTGACCGATTATACTTCTTTAATTGTGTTAGAAGATGTACGCGATTATGTGCGTTATCAAATTGAGCCGCCAGCAGAACTGTTGGAAGCCTACAATAAATTAGTAGCTGAAATGGAACGTACCAATGAGACAAAGAAAAACCTTGTGGAAAGTCCTGGTATCATCGAAGAAGTTGAAGAAGTTGAAGTCCAACAATTATCTTACGATGAAGTGGGAAGAGAATCTAACGAGCATAGAAGAACTAATGTAACTTCTGAAGCAGTCCGAATGTATAATGACCAAAGTGCAAATAGTGGTTTAACTAGAGGAAATCAGCTAGCATTCCAAAACATCGAAGTTGTGGAAGATGAAGAAGAAGTGATTGAAGAAGTGCCGTTTACCATTATTGAAGAATCTCCAACATTTTCCGGTTGTGAAAATGCAACTAACAGTATTGAACGCAAACGCTGTACTACAACCAAAATACAAGAACTTGTTATCACTAACTTCAATATTTCAGCCATTAACGAACTGAATTTATCCGAAGGCATACAACGTGCGTTTGCACTATTTACCATTAACAAAGAAGGAATTATAGAAGACATTCGAGTACGTGCATCGCATCCGCGTATCGAAGCAGAAGTAAAACGAGTAATCCGTTTGTTACCGCAAATGCGTCCCGGACATCAAAGAGGTATAAATATTGATGTTCGCTACACGTTGCCAATCATTTTTAGGGTAAATACTGATGGAAATGTAAGCCCGTCAAGTACCATACAAACAAATCCCGTACTTACCGTTACGCAGCCAGAAACTCCAATAAAACAATATAACGGAAACTTACAAGTCGCTGATGCGCGATTAAAAGCGCCGTATATTGAAGAGTTGCGACAATTTACAACAGAAGATGAAGCGTATGAATTTTACTTGATTCAACGTAAAAAATATGCTGGTGTTCCTATGTATTATGTAGATGTTGCGACTTTTTTCAGGAATGCATTCAAAGCAGTTTTGACTTCTGATCGTATTTTATCCAACATTGCTGAAACTGATTTTGATAATTACGAATTGTTAAAGGTTTTTGGCTATCAATTACAAGTCAATCAACAACACAAATTGGCACTTTTTATTTTTCAACGAATTTTAGAATTGCGTACGGAAGATGTACAATCGTATCGTGATTTAGCGTTGGCGTATGAAAATGTGGGTGATTGTCAGGAAGCCTTTAATATCCTAAATGAAATCCTTTCTGGAGACATTTACAAAAACACGCACAGACGCAATTTTAGAGGATTGAACGAAGTTATTATGCACGAAATGAATTATTTGCTCGAAAAGTACAAAGGTGATATTGATACGAGTCAGCAGACGTCAATTGTGCTTGAGCCAGAAACTTTTGACGTACGTATTGTGGTCGATTGGAATCACAACGATACAGATATTGATTTGCACATTATTGATCCAAATTTGGAAGAATGTTCGTATTCAAATACTGAAACCAAAATTGGTGGGCGCATGTCTAAAGATATGACACAAGGATTTGGTCCTGAAGAATTTACATTAAAAAATGCCATTAAAGGTAATTATTTTATAAAAGTCAATTATTACGGCGATCGTTACCAAAAGATTGAAAATCCAACATTCATGAAAGTGACAATGTACGCGCATTACGGAACATTAAAGCAAACCAAAGAAGTAAAAATGATTCGATTAACCAATGCCCAAGACAAGCAAATTGTAGCGAAAATGGTGTTTTAAGTTGTTGGTTGTTA
>JBCCLS010000449.1:0-3646 GCA_039026835.1 Bacteroidota bacterium
GTCTTTTCCGCAGTATAGCAGAGATTTTTCGTTAAAAATTTTTGAAGCCATGGAAAAAATTTAGAAAAATCTATGCGGTTTTAATTTTTCACATAAAAGAAAAATTAAAAATACCTCTGGAAAAGCGCACTTTCTTTTGTTGAAGCCTGTGCTGAACTCGATTCAGTATTCTTTGTGCGAGCAAAGAAATCGCAGATTCATAAATACCTATTTAATAAAATAGAAATGACATGAACTAAAACGAAAGTAAAAAACAGAAATGTAGTAATTTGTGTTTCATTTTCTAAATGAGAATAATTTCTATTTGAATAAAACTTATATTGAACTTACGTTAATTTTTATAAATACGTTTAACTGCTCAATATTTTTAATCGCGATTAAGTTGTAGCGAAAAACAATTAGCTAGTATTGTGTATTTTTGTATTACTAAACTGTATGCTACTTCCATGAAATTATCTACGTTACAACACCTTTTTTTTATTACTATTTTTCTATTGTCAACAATGTATGTTGGTGCGCAAAACCCAAGAGCTAGAGCCTTAGGAATTCCTTTTGAAGGAACGCCAGGAGCGCTAAATGCCATTACGGATGTGAAAGGTGTGTTGGTAGGACATGCAACGATTGTTTCTGGAAAAGGTACAAATGCTCTTGGCAAAGGACCTGTACGCACTGGTGTTACTGCAATTTTTCCTGCTGGAAAGAAAAAGAAACCTGTATATGCTAATTTTTATGCATTGAACGGAAACGGAGAAATGACTGGAACCACTTGGATTACAGAAGCTGGATTTTTAGAAACTCCTATCATGTTAACCAATACATTTAGTGTAGGAACAGTACAAAAAGCAACCTTGCAATGGATGATAGATTCTTCATGGAGTGCAGAAGATTGGTGGTGGGCATTTCCTGTAGTTGCCGAAACCTATGATGGTTTTTTAAATGATATTTACGGATTTCACGTGCAAGAAAAACATGTATTGGAAGCCATCGCAAATGCTTCATCTGGCAAGGTCGCTGAAGGAAATGTTGGAGGCGGCACTGGCATGATGAGTTTTGATTTTAAAAGTGGTATTGGTACTGCATCCAGAGTTTTAAAATTTCCTGACAAAGACTATACTGTTGGCGTATTGGTACAATCAAATTTTGGATACCGTCCACGATTTCAAATAGCTGGTGTTCCTGTTGGGAAAGAACTAAAAGACACCTTACAAGTAGTGTATAAAGGAAAACCACAGTCAAAACGAAAAAGTGGCGATGGTTCTATCATTGTAGTAGTTGCGACAGATGCACCGTTGTTGCCACATCAGTTGAAACGAGTTGCCGCGCGTGTTCCGTTAGGAATTGGACGCTTGGGCGGCATTGGTGCTAATAATTCGGGAGATATTTTTATTGCATTTTCAACTGCCAATCAAAATGCGTATATACGTTCAGGAAAAACAACTGTTGAAGTCCTTTCAAACGATTGGATGAATGATATTTTCGAGGCTACAATTCAGGCTGTGGAAGAAGCAGTAGTAAATTCGATAGTAGCCGCAGAAACGATGGAAGGAATTAATGGAAATACCGTGTTCAAATTGCCACACGAACTATTAATCAACACACTTAAAAAATACAATCGGATTGCAAAGGAGACTAAAAATTAGTTGAAGCTTTTTTTGATTCGAGCCAAATTGCGTTTGTTGTCTCTATCTTTGATAGTTTCACGCTTATCGTGAATTTTTTTACCTTTTGCCAAGGCAATAGAAAGTTTGGCCAATCCTTTTTCATTCAAAAATAATCGCAGTGGAACAATTGTTAATCCGACATTTTGTACACTTTTGTGAAGGCTTCTCAATTCCTTTCTGTTCAACAATAATTTACGCGTGCTTCTAGGCTTGTGATTGTAGTGCGTTCCAAACAAGTATTCTTCAATATACATATTCACCACAAATAATTCTCCACGTTCGTTAAACTCACAAAAACTTTCAGCAATAGAAGCTTTGCTCATTCGAATAGATTTAATTTCTGTTCCGGTGAGGACAATGCCCGCCACGTACTTTTCGATGATTTCGTACTGAAAACGCGCTTTTTTGTTTTGTATGTTGATGTTTTTTTGCATGAATTGGCAAAGTTACTAACATTTCGCAAAATCACAAGCATGTAACTGTGTTCAATTTCACATGGAATCACCAAATTCTTAATGCAGTTTGTAGAGAAAATTAGTCAACTTTACTAGTTAATGGTCAATACCTGCACGGACTTGGAGGTTTCAGTAATCGTAACAATATATACATTTCCGTTGTTGTCATCGGCAATAGATTCGTAGGTTTCTTTCCCAATGAGACGATTGACAAAGGCAGGTGTGGTATTGCTATGTCCAACAATTAACACAGTTTTTCCTTTGGTTTCACTTAAAAATGTAGTCATTTTAAGTTGATAAGGATTGTAGGATTGGATGCTCAATTCCTTTGCTGTAGCGGTTGGTTGCGCAGTTTGTTGGGTACGATTGTAATCCGTAGAATACACAGCATCAAAAGGAACATTTTCAAAAATAGCAGCCCATTTTGCAGCTCTTTCTTTTCCTTTTTCAGTTAAATCTGGATTTTTATTGCTTTTGTCAGAACGATCTTTTTCTGCGTGACGAATTAAATAATAAACAGAAGCGGTTGTCGCTTCCGCTTGAGGAATTGCACGTTTTTGTTGCGCAAAACAGGTAACAACGAAGCATAAACTTAGGACAAAGAGCATTTTTACTTTCATGAGGTGTATTTTTATATTACTAGCTAATGGCAAGTGCAATGTCAATCATTTCTTTGAATGTCTGAGCACGTTCGTCTGAAGTGGTTGTTTCATGCGTTACCAAACTATCCGATATGGTGAGTAAAGATAGCGCTTTTACTTGAAAACGCGCCGCAATGGTATACAAAGCCGAAGTTTCCATTTCTACACACAACACACCATACTTTGCCCATTTTTTGTAATAGTCTGCATCTTCCTGGTAAAAAATATCGCTGGTTAAAATGTTTCCTGCTTTGACAGGAATGTTCTTTTCTTTGGCTGCATTCAGTGCTGCTACAAATAATTCTGCATCTGCAGTTGGCGCAAAATGTTCCCCTAAAAACGGAAGATGATTCATGCTACTGTTTGATGAAGCTGCCATGGCGACTACAATATCTCGAAGTTGTACCGTTTTTTGATACGAGCCCGCACTTCCAACACGAATAAGTTTTTCTACTCCAAAATCATTGATCAGTTCGTGAGCGTAGATTCCGATAGATGGTGCGCCCATGCCTGTTCCTTGAACGGAAATAGGTTTTCCTTGAAAAGTTCCGGTATAGCCATACATGCCACGAACTTCATTGTATAACACTGGATTTTCAAAAAATGTTTCTGCAATCCATTTGGCACGCATTGGATCGCCAGGTAACAAAACGGTCGGAGCAATATCTCCTTTTTTCGCATTGATATGTATACTCATATTTAGTAGTTATTTGTGGACGGCGCACCAGTGACAATCGCAATTCCGTTAGAAGTTCCTATGCGAGACACGCCAGCTTGAATATATTTTTTGGCAGTTTCATAATCACGAATGCCACCAGAAGCTTTCAGTTTTGCGTTTCCTTGTACGGCATTTTTCATAAGTGCAATGGCTTCTAAAGTAGCACCACCA
>JBCCLS010000450.1:0-3643 GCA_039026835.1 Bacteroidota bacterium
CTCTGGAAAAGCGCACTTTCTTTTGTTGATGCCTGTGCTGAACTTGATTCAGTATTCTTTGTGCGAGCAAAGAAAACGAAAGTAGAAAACTAAAATTTAGTAATTTGTGTTTTACTTCCTAAGTGAGAATGATTTCTATTTAAATAAAACTGACTTTATTTATCAACACGAAAACGGTTGCGTACTTTTTTTTGAATGGAAAAGACTAATTTTAAAAAACTAATCAATCGTTTGTAGTATGAAAACCCTCTGTAAAGTCTTTCTTTTAATCGGAATTTATTGTTTCTATTCGTGTGCGAATGAAGTAAAAACAGCCACAATTTCTTCCCCAAATAACGCAATTAATGTTTCTTTTTTCTTGTCGGATGAAGGAATGGCGCAGTACAAAGTGAAACACAACGCCACAACAGTGATTGACACGTCTGCTTTGGGATTTGACTTGAAAGATATTGCTTCTTTAGACAAAAATTTCAAAATTGTAAAAACAGCCACCAATTCAGTGGATGAAACTTGGAATATGCCTTGGGGCGAACAGGAAATTGTGCGTAATACCTACAACGAACTTATTATAGAACTGCAAGAAAAAGAGGCGCTCCAACGCAAACTAACGGTAGTTTTTAAAGTGTATGATGATGGTATTGGATTTCGTTATGAATTCCCAAAACAAGAAAATTTGACAGAAGTCTTCATTACCGATGAAAAAACAGAATTTCAACTCACAGGTGATCATACAGCATGGTGGATTCCAGGCGATTGGGACATTTATGAACATTTGTATACAACAACAAAAGTATCTGAAATTAATGCCTTGAGCAAAGCCAATCACGCGAGTTTGGCACAAACCTATATTCCTGAAAATGCAGTAAATACACCCGTGACTATGCGAACAGAAGCTGGTTTGCACCTCAGCTTTCACGAAGCGGCACTGATTGATTATTCGGGAATGACTTTAAAAGTAGATACAGAAAACTTGCGTTTGCAAAGTGGATTGGTAGGTTCAAATCGCACAGATTATAAAGTAAAACGTACCACACCTTTTACAACACCATGGCGCACCATTCAAATTGCAGAAAAAGCTACAGAACTGATTGAATCCAACTTGATTGTAAATCTGAACGAACCTTCAAAACTTGAAGATGTTTCTTGGTTTACGCCCATGAAATATACCGGAATTTGGTGGGAAATGCACCTTGGAAAATCGTCTTGGGACAAAGCTGCAGGAAAGCACGGAGCTACCACCGAAAACGCCAAAGCATTCATTGATTTTTCAGCAAAAAACAATATCAAAGGTGTGTTGGTTGAAGGTTGGAATACAGGTTGGGAACATTGGATTGGTTTTGAAGATCGCGAAGGTGTTTTTGACTTTGTAACGCCGTATGACGATTACAATTTGCAAGAAGTTGTACAATACGCAAATGAAAAAGGTGTAGAAATGATCATGCATCACGAAACATCGGCAGCAATTGGTACGTACAACAAACAAATGGACAAAGCCTATCAATTAATGCAGGATTTGGGAATTCATTCTGTAAAATCTGGTTATGTGGGGAAAATTATCCCGAAAGGCGAATATCATCACGGACAATGGATGGTAAATCATTACAACACAGCCGCAATCAAAGCAGCGAAGTATCAAGTAGCTGTCAATGCGCACGAACCTATCAAAGCTACAGGATTACGCAGAACCTATCCAAATATCATTTCCCGCGAAGGGTTGCGTGGACAAGAGTTTAATGCATGGGCAGCTGATGGTGGAAATCCTCCAGAGCATTTGCCAATTGTAGCATTTACACGAATGTTGGCTGGTCCGATAGATTATACGCCTGGCATTTTCAACATTAAACTTACACCGTATAAAGACGAAAATCAAGTAAATACAACCATTGCACAGCAATTAGCATTGTACGTAGTCATCTACAGTCCTATTCAAATGGCAGCAGATTTGATAGAACACTACGAAGGCAATCCAGCATTGCAATTTATTCGAGAAGTTGGTGTAGACTGGAAACAAACCCACGTACTCAATGGTGAAGTAGGCGATTTTGTGACGATTGCTCGTGAAGAACGCAACACAGGCAATTGGTTTTTGGGAAGTATTACAGATGAAGATGCACGTAACTTGGCAGTGTCGCTCGACTTTTTAGCGCCCAATACAACGTATACTGCAACCATTTACAAAGATGGAAAGGACGCACATTGGAATGAAAATCCAACTTCAATAGACATAGAAACCATCGAAGTAACGTCAAATTCAAACTTACATTTAACATTAGCAGCAGGCGGCGGAACAGCAATTAGTTTTATCAAAAAGTAACACTTCAACGTTAGAATTTACTGTTTCCTGTGAAGGATTATATTTTATAACGTATTTTTGACGGGAAATACAACTACGTGCAAAAACAAGATCCATACGCAGCCTTACGCTTTAAAGAATTTAATACGTTTCTTTTGGTTAGATTCTTCTTAGTTTTTGGTTGGTCCATGCAGTTTATTGTCATTGAATGGCAAGTATATTCCATTACCAAAGATCCGTGGTCGTTGGGATTGATCGGATTAATGGAAGTTATTCCCGCAGTTGGGATGGCTTTGTTTGCGGGACACGTAGTAGATCAACGTGAAAAACGGAATTTATTGGCAACCTGTATTGCCTTTTTCTCCTTAATCAGTTTAGGTTTATTTGTCTTGACTTCACCTCAAATTACTGAAAGTTGGTCTCAAAATGCTGTTTTATATTCCATCTATGCATTGGTGTTTTTTGGTGGAATTTTACGCTCCTTTTTTGGCCCGACAATTTTTTCGTTGGTAGCACTTATTGTTCCGAAAAGAATCTACCCAAATGCAGCCACGTGGAGTAGTTCTACTTGGCAAACAGCAACCATTTTAGGACCTGCTTTCGCCGGATTTACCATTGATTGGATTGGTGTGCATTGGTCACTTTGTATCATTTTTGGGTTGGTTGTATTGTCGTTTATGATTTTGTTTCTCATTCCAAAAAAGCCTATTCTCAATCCAAAAATTGGAGAAGATATTTGGGAAAGTTTAAAAGAAGGTATCACTTTTGTGAAGAATGAAAAAGTGATTCTTGGTGCGTTGACCTTAGATATGATTGCGGTATTATTTGGTGGCGCGGTAGCCTTATTGCCTGTATTTGCACAAGACATTTTGGAAGTAGGATCCAAGGGTTTTGGAATGCTTCGTGCGGCACCTGCTGTCGGCGCTGTACTTACAATGGTCATTACCGCTTACATTCCGATTACTAAAAATGCTGGAGAAAAATTATTGGCAGCAATTTTTGCTTTTGGTATTTGCATTATTGTCTTTGGATTGTCAACCTCTTTTTGGATTTCACTTTTTGCCTTATTCTTAAGCGGAATGGTCGATGGTGTTTCAATGGTGATTCGTCAAACCATTTTACAATTGCGTACGCCTGATGAAATGCGCGGTCGTGTGGCTTCTGTAAATTCTATTTTTGTCGGTTCATCTAACGAATTGGGAGCGTTTGAAAGTGGCTTAACAGCAAAGCTTATGGGAACTGTGACCGCTGTTGTTTTTGGCGGAACGATGACCTTAATTACCGTGTTTGCCACAGGATACTTTAATCCGTCATTGCGCGAGTTAGATTTGACAGAAGATATCAAAAGAC
>JBCCLS010000451.1:0-3638 GCA_039026835.1 Bacteroidota bacterium
GTACAGATCCTGATACAGCAAAAACAGTAAGTGCTGCAGTGGCTGCAGGAACCACAGTATACATCGCAGTTGGACAGTGGGGAACACCAGATGATTTAGATTTTGACGTTACTTCCTTTACTGTTGCGCCAATTGTAACACCGCCTGCTTGTACAACACTTTCTACTCCATTGGCTGATGCAACTGATGTGAATGAAAATACAGACCTTACTTGGAATGCTGCAACTGGTTCACCAACAGGTTATTTTGTTTCAGTTGGTACAACCTCAGGAGGTACTGACATTGCTAACAACGTAAACAATGGTAATTCAACAACATATGCACTTCCTCAATTAAGTTTTTCAACTACGTATTACGTAAATATAACTCCTTACAATGCCAACGGAAACGCTATGGGTTGTACAGAAGAAAGTTTTACAACGAGAGCTGCACCTCCAGCAGGATCTGCTTGTTCAACAGCAATCTCAATCAACGTTGAAACAGATTGTTCTGCAGCAACACCAACAACGCTAGAATATGCATCGTCTTTTGATTTAGGTACGTCTGCACTATCATGTGATGGATTTGGTGTAAATGCAGGTTCATGGTACGAATTTGTAGCACCTTCATCAGGTAGCTTTACACTTAATTTGGCAGGAGCAACAGCAGAATATTCAATATATGACGGTTGTGGAAATGAAATAGAATGTGAAAACACAGCAACAAACCAAGCGCAAATATTAGGATTGACACCAGGAAATACATACCAATTAGCAGTATGGAAAGATAGTGCTACAACAGGAACTACAGATATTTGCTTGGAAGAAATAGCATGCCCACTACCAAGTGCATTAACAGCAACTAACATTACAACCTCTTCTGCTGATTTAGGTTGGACAGAAAATGGAACAGCTACAATGTGGGATATTGAGCTTGTTGATATTACTGCTGGTGATTCAGCTACTGGTACACCAACTAGCGCAGCTGTAATGACAAATCCTTTTGGAGCTACAGGACTAGCAGAAAACAATGACTATGAGTTTTATGTAAGAGCTAATTGTGGTGGAAGCACATCTGACTGGGCAGGACCATTTTCTTTTACTACTGAAGCATTGTGTCCAGCACCAACTGCATTGAATGTATCGAATCAAACTCTTACATCCGCAGATTTAGGATGGACAGAGAATGGAACAGCAACTGTATGGAATATTGAAATCGTTAATATCAGTAATGGTGAAACAGTTACTGGTACAGCAACAGATGTTGGTGTAACAAGTAATCCTTTTTCTGTAACTGGTTTGGCTGACGGAGGTATTTACCAGTTCTATGTACAATCAGATTGTGGTATGAATGGTGTTTCTGACTGGAGTGGTCCATTCTCATTCAGAACTTTACCAGGAAATGATGATTTTGCCAATGCACGTGCCTTAAACTGTGGTGATAACGTTATTAGTAGCACTGCTGACGCAACTTTGGATGAAGATGATGCACCAGATGGATTTGGAGCAGATATGGATGCACCTAACGTGTGGTTCTCTTATACTGGTTCAGGAATAGCAGAAGACATCATAATTGATTTATGTCCATCAGCGTACGATACTTCAGTTTTAATTTATACAGGAACTTCTGGAAACCTTACTCTTGTAGCCGGAAACGACGATAATGGTTCTCAATGTGGCTCACAAGGAGGAACAACACGCTCGTATGCAACATTTACTTCTGATGGAACAACAACATATTACATAGCAGTTGAAGGTTGGAATTCAGGAAGTACAGGTACTTTTGATTTAACAATTTCGTGTACAGCTGCATGTACTCCTGCACAAATGAACCAAGATTGTGCATCTGCTATCTCTGCATTAGTTGATGATATGCCATTTACAGTTGATAATACATGTGCAACAATCAATCCTGTACAACCATCATGTGATTCGTTTAACTCAATTGCGGATGTTTGGTATACTTTTGAAGCACCAATGAGTGGAGAAGTAGATATCGTTTCTACATTAGGAACAGCAACGGCAGTACACATGGATGTATACAGTGGAACTTGTGGAGCATTGACATCTTTAGATTGTAGTGCAGCAGATACTTCAACATTATCATTGACAGGACTCACTAGTGGTGAAACATATTACTTACAGTTATGGAACAACGGTACAGAAGAAGGAACGTTTGATATCACTATTTCTGACGCTACATTATCTATAGAATCTGCAGAAGTAAGAGGATTTACACACTATGTAAATACTGTAGAGAATACATTTGTAGTAAATGCGCAAAGCAATATTGCGTCTATCGAAGTATATAACTTAGTAGGACAAATGATAGCTGCTGAGAAGCCAAATGCAACATTTGGTGCTGCACAATTAGGTGCTGCTAAAAATGGTGTATACTTTGCAAAAGTAACTTTAGAAAATAGAAAAACTTCAGTTGTTAAATTCGTGAGGTAATTTTATAAACACATATATCATTAAAAGCTGTTCAGCAATGAACAGCTTTTTTTGTTTTGCTATATTTGCGGCATGCAAATACAATTCTCCATAGTCGTTCCTGTATACAACCGACCTGATGAAGTAGCAGAGTTACTAGAAAGTATTTCTCAACAAACATTTAAAGATCATTTTGAAGTGGTTATTGTGGAAGATGGCTCTACAATATCTTCAAAGGAAATTGTTGATTCGTATGCAAACACTTTGAATATAAGCTACTATTTCAAACCAAATTCAGGTCCAGGCGATTCACGGAATTATGGAATGAAACGTGCAACAGGGAATTATTACCTCATATTTGATTCAGATTGTATTTTGCCTCCACAGTATCTTTCAGAAGTATCCAAAGCTTTAAACAAAAACTATGTAGATTGTTTTGGTGGGCCAGATGCAGCGCATAGTTCGTTTACCACCATACAAAAAGCAATTAGCTATGCAATGACGGCATTTTTAACTACTGGCGGAATCAGAGGAGGAAAAAAAGCAGTCAATAAATTTCAGCCGAGAAGCTTCAACATGGGAATCTCTAAAGCTGCTTTTGAAGCAACACAAGGTTTTGGACAAATTCACCCTGGAGAAGATCCTGATTTAACCATTCGTATTTGGAATGCAGGGTACGATACCAAATTGATTCCAGAAGCCTTTGTGTATCACAAACGCAGAATTTCTTGGGGAAAATTTCATATTCAAGTCAATAAATTTGGAATGGTGCGTCCTATTTTGAATTCGTGGCATCCGGAAACGGCAAAACTAACCTATTGGTTTCCCACGTTATTTTGTTTGGGGTTTGTAATTTCATTACTCACCAGCATATTTTTTGCATTTCATTGGTTTTTATTGGGATATGCTGTATATTTTATTCTAATATTGGTAGATGCATTTCGCAGCACGAAAAATATAAAAATTGCGTTTTTATCAATAATAGCCGTGTGTATTCAATTTTATGGCTATGGCATTGGCTTTTTAAAATCGACAATTGCAGTAAAAATTTTTAAACAAAACCCAGAAAAACGCTTTCCTAAGTTATTCTTTAAAAAATAAATATGCGCAAAGGAATTCAAAGTTTACTTACCGAGCTCTTTAAAGGAAAAAAGATCAATGTATTTTTAATCTTTTTTATTATTTCTTTTGTGGTGTGGACAATTGTGAAACTTGCCGATACGTACA
>JBCCLS010000452.1:0-3638 GCA_039026835.1 Bacteroidota bacterium
AATCGATTCAAGTACGGAATTTCAGGAAAATGGTTGCTGAATGCGAAAAACCGACTGATTATTTCAGGAGGAAATCGGCGTGATGTAGAACAAACAGGTGTGAGTTTAACGGTCAATGACAATGTCTTGGGACGAAGTTTTGCTTCCTCTGCCTTACTAGCTTCAGGAAATAGTGATCGTTTAACAGATATCAATCTATCCACGTTTGCGATAGAAATGGAACCGATCAAAAATATGACCTTCCGTTTGGGAAGTTCCTATAAAACCACACGATCGGCTTCTCCGACGACGTTTAGTTTATCATATATTGATCCGCAAGCACCGAATGGAATTAACGATCGATTGGTACAATCAGAAGTAAACTTTTCTATTGACATGACCCCTGGACGAAAAACCATTCGTCATGGTGTAGAACGCAAATTAGTCAATACCGATTTTCCACGAATTTACCTGAATTATGCACGTGGTGTAGAAGGTTTATTCAATAGTGATTTTAATTATTCTAGAATACAATTATTTTACAGACAACCTTTCCAAGTAGGTGGTTTTGGACGCACATTTACCACTTTTGAAGCGGGAAAAACGTATGGGACAGTTCCGCTGAGTTTGTTAAATGTTGTGCCTGGAAACCAAGCATATTTCTCTATTCATAATACATTTTCACAGCTCAATTTTTATGAGTTTGTGACCGATACGTATGCATCTTTGCATGTAGAACACAATTTTAATGGACGTATTTTCTCAAGAATTCCATTTCTGCGAAAGCTCAATCTGAGAGAAATTATAGGTATTCGTGGTGTTTGGGGAGAAATCTCTCAGGAAAACGTAGATATCAATGTGCCTGCTTTTCAGAGTTTGCCATTTAGAGGCATTACACCCGAAATTATTGCGCCAAATCAACAAATTTATTGGGAATATTCATTTGGAATCGGAAATATCTTCAAAGTCTTCCGAATCGATTTTAACTTCAGAGGAAATTATAGAAACAACATTGATGCGCGAAAATTTGGAGTAACAGGCGCATTCGGATTTTACTTCTAAACAAAAAACGCTGCACTAGAACAGTACAGCGTGTAATAACTTTCGGATTATATGATTATATAGATCCGCTACCGCGCGATGTTCCTGTTTTACATTGAATATCTATGGAAGATACACAGGTACTGTTAATCGCTGTTACTTCTGATACACATTCCAACACAATAGTTTGTTCGGTGAGCGTTGTATTCCCACCTTTGATAGTGTTCAGGTGTGAAACAGGAGCAATGTTTACCTTTTTCAATAACAGTTTTTTGTACATTTTCATAATACTAGGGATTTAATGGTTTATAGATTAATATGCAAGTCGTGGTCTTTCGGCATTGAGTCGCGATGCATTCATTTACAAAAATGCGCATACGAATTATGCCAAAAAAATACGTTAGGATAGATATTGATTTTAGATTGATCCTCTACTTCTTGTAGTAGTAGTAGGTTGACAAAGGTCTAGGATGCACGTAATTAAGTCCTCAAGCGAAAGTACACATGAAGTAGCACCGTTTGTGACCTCAGAAACACATTCTATTACGGGTCTTGTGACATCTTTTAAGGGATCGTATCCTGCTTTAATAAAATTTGAGTGATTTACAGGGGCAATTTTTATCTTTCGTAAAGACAACTTGTTTTTTTTTCTCATCTTAATGTGAATTATCAGGTTTTCAAAGTTTACGTGAAGTTACACACTGTAGGCACTGTAAACAACAAAGAGCGGTCGATATTTTAAAAAATCGACTGCTAATTTTTGCTAGTATTTGTGAGCTTATCAAGGTTTTTGATGAAAAAAGAAGGGTAAATACCTGTGCTCTTTCTAAATGCTTTTGAAAAAGATTCTGCGGTGTTAAATCCTACTTCATAGGCAATAGATTTAATATCATACGACCGAAACACACCATCGTTTTTCAATCGTTTCAATACATATTCAATCCGTAAATCGGTGATGTATTGTACAAACTTTTTCTTTTTATGTTGTTGGAGGATTGCAGAAAAATAGGTGCTATTGGTTTGTACTTTTTTTGCGACAAAATTCAGCGAGCAATTATTATTTAAGAAAAGTTCTTTCTCTTCAAACTTTTCTAAGTTTTTTAAAATCTCTTTGATTTTTTCATCAGGAATTCTGAGCTGCTTTTTGTTTGTATCTTTTGGTGTGCGTGCTGCTTTTCGTGGTGCAACTGTTTGCTGCTCTAATGTATTGATGTGCACCAGTAATTTCTTAAAACGTTGTTTGTACTGCTGTTGTCGTTTTCTGTATAAAAATACAATCACAAGCAAGGCAACTGCTAGTAAAAACGCAAAATATTTTGCATACTTATATTTGGTGTCTATATGATCAGATTTATCTTGTAATTCTCGTATTTGCTCTTGAAAAGAAGGAATGTCGTACTCCTCATAAAGCGATTTGTTGTTTTCTGCGTTCAACAATTCATTTTGTTCTTTCTTCTTGTAAAAAAGTTCATAATGCGTAATGGCATTATCAATATCGCCTACAGCTTTGTATGATTTCGCAAGAATAATGAATGTTTCTTGAAGATATGGAAAATCGATTTCAATGGCTTTAGAAGCAGCAATAGCTTTTTGCAAAAATGTGATTGCTTTTTCATATTGCTGTAATCCGTAATATGATTTTCCTTGAAATAAGTAAATAAGCGGAAACTCGCGATGTAATTTCAATTCTGTAGCACGTTTTTCGGTTGTTTCCAAAATATTCAATGCACGTTCAAACTCGTTGCGTTCACAATAATTAATTCCTTCACTTACCGCAAGCATTGTCAGTGCTTCACTATCATCATACGCAACAGCTTCCTTATGCGCTATTTTCATAAAATAAAATGATGAATCAATGTATGTTTTTTTGAGCGTGGGTTTGTGTTGGCGTTCAATAGCGAGTTTGCAGTATGCGCTCACCAATAACAAATAACAGTTCATAATATCAAACTCTCGATTGTCTTGTGATAAAAAATAATCAAGATTTCTTCTCGAAATTTCTATCGCATTGCGCACATCATTTATCTGATTCTTAACACGAGCAATATTTTGTGAGATTACATGAAATTTGGTTTGATCAAGATTGTTCTTTACCAAATTACTCGCTTGTAAATAAAATTCAATGGCCTTGGTATATTCTCCAAAATCGTCATAAATTTTACCCTTTAAAAAAATATTTTTAAGAATATACGCGCTATCGTTCTCTTTTCGACTATGATTGAATGCTTTTTCTATAAATGCGAGTGCAATCTGCTTTTTCCCCAAAGCAGTGGAAACCCTTGCATTGTAATGTTCCGCTTTATGTGTTTGTGAAGGATTCTTATTTATTTTTGCTAATGAAAGCATGGCTTGTGCATACATTTCGGCAACACGCAAGTCTTTGGCTTCGTATACATAAAATTGTTCCTTTAACTCTTCAAAGGAACTCGTTTTTAAGGAATCGGGAATTTGTATATCGCTTTCTTGTGCAGAAGCAAACCATCCTACACATAAAAAAACAACGAGAAGAGACATTCTAATTACAGGGGAAATCAGCATAAAAATGAATACATAACAAGTTTTTAGTTTATTGCATAGTGACAGGAACATACAATGTTTGTACAGATATTCTGTACTAT
>JBCCLS010000453.1:0-3637 GCA_039026835.1 Bacteroidota bacterium
AAAATGCCAAGGTGTCTACTGATGGCTCTGACATAGTAGTAAAAACAAATAGCAAAGGAAAGTTTACACTTAATAATGTTTCTTTAGTTCGACAAATTCGCGTTTTCTAAGGGTATATTAGTGGAAATATCAATGACAGTTCCACTCACGCTATACTGAGCAGAAACCACTGTTATACAACAAAAAAAGAATAGAAATAAAGTTAGTTTTGGTGAGAATTTGGTTAGCACGTACTTAATTTTAGATCATAAAAGTACATAGATTATTCGGCTTTGGTCGTCCGTTCTAATAATGTTAACATTTTGTTAGGAATTATTGTTTCAACGTATCATAGTTTTACCGTAAAAAAGTTTTGCAGACTGTATTCGTATGTACTAAAAAAGCTATCAGTTTTACAAAACACACAACAAGTCACTGAGAGAACTATCTACGGAAGTGAAAAAATAGAGGAAATTTGTATTATTATTTTTTTGAGATTTCTTTCTTTTTGTTTCGTTTGGCATCAGCATTGGCAGATCGTATGAGTTTAATCCCAAAATACAGTGCACAGAGCGTTATTAGAATAAGGAGAACATACCCAATAGTTCTGCCTGTCATGAAGCTATCTATATCTTCAACTTCAATTTTAGTTGCTTCTTTTGCGTCCTTAGCAACTCCCAATAGTTGTAGTATTAATGAAATCAACATGTAACCGCCGATTGATAGGAGTAAAAAACCAAATACTTTTTTCATGTTACAAAAGTATACATTATTTCAGCTGTATTGACTGCCTTCACTGTCAATTTTACGTGGTATTGTATAGATTTTTCCATAAAAAAAGTGAACCAAAGTCCACTTTTAGATAACATATTATGATCGTATTGAGTAACAGCTACCTGTTGTCTCAATAGCTTCTTATATTAGGTACTAAAAATACCTACAAGATAATACGCTGTAGAGGAAATGCATCCGCCACATTGATCTTGATATGTGATGTAGAAATTAACGATTTCACCAGAATATTTGGCTAAATTCGAAGTAATATCTACTTGATCAATTGGAGTGATAACACCACTACAACCATTACTAAAATCGTGCGTATACAATGTAGTTTTTTGACCTGAACCTGCTACTTCAATTTGAATAGTTACCACATCATCTGTAGAAACATGTCCTGTTCCATCAGGTGTAGACGATAAAATCCATCGTTGCGCAGTTGAATCAATAGTGACATTGGTTACCGTGTTTGTATAAAACTTTTCTCCTTTCGTAACTCCGTAGCACACTTGTGCATACGACTTTCCTAGTTGGTAACTGCTTGTTTTGTATGGGAAACATGGCGCAAAACCGTAGGTAGTATCTGGTGCAATCGCTTGCCAGTACACCGTTTGTGCTCCATTTAATTGGTGTGTATTAAATGGCTCACTGAGACCTCCGAAGGAAGCATCGTCATTTTCTTGTGGTCCATTTTTTCCAAATACAACCGCTTGTCCGTCGAGTGAATAAAACCAGAACGGATCTCTTCCTTTAAGTGTATCGTAATTTATGTAATATGTTCCAGGATTATCGCCACCTGTAATGGTAAAAGAATCCAGCACATAACCGCCTTTAGAACCTTTTACAGCTGTGTAAGTAATGGAGACTTGATTTCCTCCCATGTCGTGTCCTGTAAACGAACCTGTTGGTTTTCCTGTAGAGGAATCAAAATCCATGGCGTCTCCGATGGTACTTCCTGAGCTTCCTTGGAAAGTTACGTACGTTGTATATGCTTTTGCAGGATCAGTGTATGGCGCACCTGGGTTTGATGGATCGCCTGTTAGATACACATAAAATGTAGGACCACTAGTTGCTTCTACTTGTGCCTGTGCACCTGCATTTACTTGTTGATGTGCTCCCACGTGTTGATGCAGTACATTTTGTAATAAACGAAGTGATCGTCTGTACGAACCTAAATCGCGTTGTACACCATAACCATTTCTACTTACATTACTTAAATGTGCTACTGTTCGGCGTAAAACTGCGCGTTCTGCCTTGGTAATTCCGTGTTCAGCACCTCCATTTGTAGGATCTGCTAAAAAAGCATTCAATGCATTGTCATCATGCATCAGTAGACCAATGAACTGGTCCAAACTGTGTTTTTTCATACCTTCTTTTTTTAGTTAGTTTTTAATTAATTTGTTCGTTATCAAAGTTTTAAAAAAGTAGCTACCTAAAATAGCGTAGAAATACTTGGTTTTACAAATAGCAGAAATTACTTGCAACTACAGAAAGAAACATATTTTGTATTTCGCCATACTAATTTTTGACAAATTCATACAAAATACGCGTCACAACAAAACAAAACAGAACTTTCCATATCTTCGCTGCAATGAAAATACTTGATATTAGAACTGTACATGTAGTGCAGTATATAAAGCCATTACGTGAAGGCGGATCGCTTCCTGCTATTGTGAAAGCAGATGATGATTTTTTGTATGTGTTGAAATTTAGAGGCGCAGGACAAGGAAAGAAAGCGCTAATTGCCGAATTGCTTGGCGGCGAATTGGCTCGTGCCGTAGGCTTGAAAATTCCTGAAATTGTTTTTATGCAGTTGGATGACTCATTCAGTAAAACAGAACCTGATGAAGAAATTCAGGATTTATTAAAGTTCAGTGTCGGATTGAATTTGGGATTGCACTTTTTATCCAGCGCCATTACATTTGATCCTTTGGTGACTTCCGTAGATGCCGTTACTGCTTCAAAAGTAGTTTTATTAGACAGTATTATTAGTAATATTGACAGAACGGTGAAAAACACCAATCTGCTTCATTGGAATAATGAGTTGTGGGTTATTGATAACGGCGCAAGTTTTTATTTTCACCACAACTGGAAAACTTGGGAAAATCATCTCACGCGGACGTTTCCGCTCATTAAAGATCATGTTTTGTTATCACAAGCGACAAAACTTACGGAAGTTGCCGAGGAGTTTCAGCAAGTATTGACCGAAGAGAAACTCACAGAAATCGTCCACACCATTCCGGAAGATTGGTTGCAACACGAATCAGATCACTTCTCGACTACTGAAATGCAAGATGCATACATTAAGTATTTGACAGCAAAAATAGCCATGATGGATTCACTCATAAAAGAAGCGGAACATGCAAGATAAAGTTACTTTTGAATATGTCATTATACGATTCATGCCCAAAGTGGAGCGTGAAGAATTCTTTAATATTGGTGCGATTGTGTTTTCAAAACGAAAGAAATTTTTAGCGATGAAATTTGAAGTGGATGCAAAAAAGCTAGCGGCGTTTTCTTGTGAAATTACCAAAGTACAACTCAACGAATACTTAAACGCTTGGAACGATATCTGTAAAGGCGCGCCACACGGAGGCACCATTGGAACCTTTGATATTGCCGATCGCTTCCGTTGGTTGGCTGCTTCTAAAAGTACAATGATTTTGTGCTCGCCGACACATGCAGGTTTATGCATCGATCCACAAGAAGAATTGGATGCCATTTTTGAGAAAAATGTGTTGTAATTCAATATTGAACTTACTCTTTTTTATGTTATTTTTATATTTTAAAATTCATTAAGAACTATGAAATCCTTTTTTACATTACTTGTTTTACTATGTGTAATTCCTGCTTCTGCACAAAGTTACTGGCGGAAATTTGC
>JBCCLS010000454.1:0-3637 GCA_039026835.1 Bacteroidota bacterium
ACAACGTCAAGCTACAAAAGAAGCTGGAGAAATTTCAGGTTTAAAAGTTAGAAGAATTATCAACGAGCCAACTGCTGCGGCGTTAGCTTATGGATTAGATAAAAAAGGTCAAGATCAAAAAATTGTTGTTTTTGACTTTGGAGGTGGAACGCACGACGTTTCTATCTTAGAATTAGGTGATGGTGTATTTGAAGTATTATCTACTGATGGAGATACACACTTAGGTGGAGATGATGTAGATGAAAAAATCATCAACTGGTTGGCAGACGAGTTCAACAAAGATGAAGGAATGGACTTGCGTAAAGATGCCATGGCATTGCAACGTTTGAAAGAAGCTGCTGAAAAAGCAAAAATTGAATTGTCTAGCTCAACTTCTACAGAAATCAACTTGCCATACATTACGGCTACTGCGAGTGGACCAAAGCACTTGGTACGTTCTTTATCAAGATCAAAATTTGAGCAATTAATTGACGATTTAGTAAGAAGAACAATCGAGCCTTGCCAAACGGCACTTAAAAATGCTGGTTTATCTACAGGAGATATTGATGAAATTATCTTAGTTGGTGGATCTACACGTATTCCAGCAGTACAAGAAGCCGTTGAAAAATTCTTTGGTAAAAAACCAAGTAAAGGTGTAAACCCAGATGAGGTTGTGGCTGTTGGAGCAGCAATTCAAGGTGGAGTTTTAACAGGAGATGTAAAAGACGTATTGTTATTAGACGTAACACCACTTTCTCTTGGAATTGAGACAATGGGGAATGTAATGACCAAGTTGATTGATGCCAATACGACAATTCCAACAAAAAAATCGCAAGTATTCTCAACTGCAGCAGACAATCAGCCATCTGTAGAAATTCATGTACTACAAGGTGAGCGTCCTATGGCAGCAGATAACAAAACAATTGGTCGTTTCCACTTAGATGGAATTCCACCAGCACAACGTGGTGTACCACAAATTGAAGTAACATTCGACATTGATGCGAACGGAATTATCAATGTATCTGCAAAAGACAAAGGAACCAATAAAGAGCAAAACATTCGTATCGAAGCTTCTTCGGGATTAACAGAGGAAGAAATTGAGAAAATGAAGCGTGATGCGGAAGCAAATGCAGAAGCAGATAAAAAAGCAAAAGAAACAGTTGACAAATTGAACAACGCGGATTCTATGATTTTCCAAACAGAAAAGCAGTTGAAAGAATTTGGTGATAAATTATCTGATGATAAGAAAAAACCAATCGAAGATGCTTTGGAAGAATTAAAAAAAGCGTATGAAACAAAAGATGTAGCTGTAATTGATCCTGCATTAGAGAAAATTAACGAAGCTTGGAAAGTAGCTAGCGAAGAAATGTACAAAGCACAAGCAGAAGCACAACAAGCTGGCGGAGGTGCTGCAGGACCAGAAGCAAACGCACCAACAGGTGACGATGACAACAAAGATGGTGAAGACGTACAAGACGTAGATTTCGAAGAAGTAAAATAAATTTTTAGAAGTCGCGTTACATAGTAAGACTTCACGCAAGTGAGATAATCATTTATAACTATATGATCGGAAAAGCAGTTTCTAGGGATGTTCCCTGAAGCTGCTTTTTTTTGATGTTATGTGCTGAAAAATTAAAGCAAAAAAGATATATCAGTAATAAAAAAACGTGAGTTTGAGGATTTTTTCACCAAACTCACGTTTTTTTAATTTCAATAGTGCGCTACAACATAATTGTATGCACAACTTAATTCTTTACAATACGTTTTACCGCAATATTAGTATCAATATCTTGCAAACGAATAAAATACATGCCTGCTGCAAGATTGGTAATATTAATAGTTTTTCCTTCTGAAAGTGGTCCAATAGCAGTTTCCAAATGTAAAATTCGACCGTTTAAATCTGTAATGGTAATACTTTCTAATGAAACATTTGTGATGGTGCTCAATGAAATAATTCCTTTGGTTGGATTTGGTGTCAAGCGAATGCTATTTGAAAAAGAGTTTTCAGCCACACTTAAATTTTCATCAACAGTGACATCGAAAGAGCATGACACAGCATTTCCTGCCAAATCTGTAATTACAAACGTATTAGTTGTAGTTCCAATAGGGAAATTAGCGCCACTAGGCAATCCTGCTGTTTGCAATGGTGCATAATCTATTTCTAACACATATCTATAACTGCTAAAATCATTGATATCATTCCAACCACCACTAGATTGCAGTACGGTATAATCTTCATTTCCAGCATTATTTGGCTCACCTGCATTCCAGTTGTCGTAGGTAGCAGCGTCACCACTTTGCCACACAAAATTTCCTTCTACATCTGTATCATTAAATCCAATCAATACATCGCCAGCACTTCCTATATTGTTAACGGCTGCTGTAATAACTTCATTATCTGAAGCATTTCGGATTGTACCTACAAATCCTCCTTGTGCAATTGCATTCGTAAAAGCACCTGAAGGTGTAAATGTATTGTTAGATAAATAATAGGCTTTTCCATTAATATTTGCCAAAGGTGTAAAATCAGTCAACGGATTGATCAATGCACAATTATCTGACGGCGATAATGAATAGTTTACAACCGCTGTCATATCACCAGCATTGGCTGCAGTAACCATAATATCTGTGGGACAACCTGTTACTGGATTTTCACCATCTACTACGGTAACTGTAAAGTTACAGCTGGAAGTATTGTTATCTGAATCTGTCACGTTCATAAAAATTTCAGTAGTTCCTACTGGAAATGCTGAACCAGAAGCCAAACCAGAAGTTAAAGTTGGTGTCAACATACCATCTTCGGTATCAGTAGCTGTAACGTTATAATTTACAACAGTTTCACAAAGTCCAGTTGTATTATTTACAGTTATGTTTGCAGGACACGTAATTACAGGCGAATCTCCAATAGATTCAAACAATTGCACATCAGCAATTTGGTTAATGCTAGAAGCGCCGCAGGTTCCTGTAAAATTCAATCTGTAGGAAGTGTACGAAGTTGAATTGGTAAATGAAAATGTTCTCGCAAAAAAACGTGTCATCACACAGGGAATGGTTCCTGTAGCAATGCTTGTAAAATTGAGACCATCGTTAGAACCAAAAATTTCATAATTGGTCGGATCTCTTTCTGGTGCATCATTGGCTGTCACAATCTCCATAGCCACCACAGTACTGGCAACACCGAGCATATCTACTTCAAAACCAATACCATCAAACGCATTGAAATCTAAATATTTTGTACTCGAATTTTGATCGATAACATTTTGTACTTGTTCGCCTCCTGGCGAATTTACACTCCCAAAAGGGGCAGCTGTGTGAATGGAACTGTCAAAAATTCCTTGTGCATAATTAGTCGTAATACTGGTAAAAAATAAAAGTAAAATGAGTAGTTTTTTTATCATAATTCAGTTGGTTAAGGTTAATTTTAATCCGTATTTTTTAATCCAAAATACGGGTTTTAAGACTAAAATTTGCAAGGAAGTTAGAGGAATTTCACAAGACTATCAAATTTTTCATTCGATTCTCCAAAAAAATATAAACTTCTTAAAATCAAAATGATTCATACCATTACGTTCTCTGTTTTGCCTATAGAATACATAGTTTTAGCTATTTCATGAGAAAAATTTAAATTCAAGATAATGTAAGATGGATTCATAGTTAG
>JBCCLS010000455.1:0-3635 GCA_039026835.1 Bacteroidota bacterium
CATCATCCAAGGCATAAATCCAGATTTCTTTGGTTTCTTCTCTATTGTAAACACGCTCGTGAAAAATAGTTCCTTTTTCACCATTTTTGATGCGATATGCAGTGACTTTCGTTTGTTTGTTAGGAAGTCGTTCAATCTCGAACCAATCGTCTTTATTAGTTCCTTTTATCACTATATATTTAGTCAGCAATTCATAATAACGATCTGCTATTTTTTGTAAATTTTTACGTCTTGCTTTTAATTTTTGTTTGATTGCTGAAATCGTTTCATCTCTAACTTCTACGGGAATATGTAGGAACGCCTTTTCAATAACTTCGTCTGTAACATTTGATTGTATGCGCTGTACTTGCTGATCCCATATAGCTTTATTGGATTGCTGAATGATTTCCATATCCAACGGATACGGTTCTACATTGATGCCTTTTACATCTTTTAAATCGTCACTATATTTTCGTAGAAGACGTGCTGTTGGTAACAATTCTACGGCGGCTCCAAGCACAAAACCGTCCGACATAATTGAGAATGCCTGATCTCGGTCTCTTGGTAAGGGACGGTATACTTTTTTGCCATTTTCCTTAAATTCGATCCAGCGCCATTGGTCTTGGTGTCGGTCCCAATCACCAATAAGCATATCAAACAAACGCGCACGAATATAACCAGACTCATCTACGGAAATATCTTCATCCTTATGAATGCGATTCATCATGTCGATGGTACTGATGATTTTATCCTGAAAACCAAAACTTTTTGTATCAGAATGTCCTTCAGATGTATGTTCTTCAATCATGTATAATTCGTCTCCAAAATCTGCATTAAAACTCCCTAAAGCATTTTGTTTTGGCACATAATACAGTACGGGATTTGTATGAAAAACATCCACAGCATCTGCCAAATCGCCAATGACAAAAGGCGCGTACGGATGCGATCCTGTAAAGACATCCAGAATTAAACTTTCTACGCCTGTATTATCAAATTTTCCATCAATATATTTATCTTTAAACATGGTGGCTTGCAAGTATTGCACCGCATTTTTCCGCAACGCACGCATTACATATTGTGCGCCATTTTTATCTTGAAGTCGTAAGGATTTGGATTGATTTCCACCACCTTTTCGCACAGGAACAAGTCCGCCAAATAAGGTATCCAAATTTACCGTTGGCGCTTCAACTTTGGTACTGTAGTATTTTCGGTACCGATCGCCCCATAAAAAGGTGTGAAAGCCTGATACATCCGTTTCTTCTGTTGTGTAGATAGCAGCAGAAACTTTCGAAGGAAATTCCGTTGCATAGTTTGGAATTGTTTCCGCTTTATTTTTCGCATAGATTTCCGTTCCATAGACAATTTCGGAAGTATTATTTTCAGTAATCGTATAAAAAGTCAACTGAGAAGCACCATTTTTGTAGACATTCAATTTTGCATATCCATTTGCCGCATACGCAAAAAGTCCATTGTTTTTCAGCTTCGTTTCCGTGAGTTCGCTACCAGCGCCGCTGATAATTTGCGGAATGTTGTCTTCACTAATAAACTGTAAATTTTTCTCATGTGCAGACGCAAAAATGACCTTTTTATTTTCTTGTGCCAAGGTTATCAAGCGATCTCTGAATTCAATATATCGCTTGCTATTCAAATCAGCGGCATGTGCGCCAGTGGTTCTTCTCAAAATATTTTTAAAGCTTCCAATTAGCGGCAGTGGTTTCATGTGACTTTCAAAGGAATATTGCCCGCCATATTCTCCATTTGAAAACATAGGATGATGCAGTGCCACAATTGTTGTTTTACCGCGTGCCTTTTTGATCAGACTTCCAAATTCATCAAAAAAGTCAGAGCGCGATTTAATTTCACAATCGTCATTGATGGTCGGGAAATCATCCCAATCATTTAAAAACCATTGACTATCAACTATAATGAGTTGTATGTCTTCTCCAATAGTGATTTTATCAATAGGACAGCCATTTTTCAGCGAAAATCCAGCGTCATCCAGTTGTTTTTTGATCTTTTTTTGAAGACTTTTTAAATCGCCCAAACCTGTATTCCATTCTTGACTTCCAGGAACAAACACTATATTTCCTTTAAAATCGGCTAAGAATTTAAGGGTGTTTTTATAGTTTATTTTTTCTGTATCCAGATAATTATCTGCTGAATTTCCTAGGAACAAAAGCGTAGAGAGATCATCTGTGTTTTCACGATCATTCAGGACTGCATTCCACACATTTTCTTGCGCTAAAGTATTTCCCAAAATATAGAAAGAGTGCGCTATGTCACTTTCTGGTTTTGAATACGATTTGCTAGTGTCTACTACTTGTAATTTTGTAGTCGCACAACTATATAAAAATAGCTGGATGGAAAGGAGGATTAGTTTTTTCATAAGACATCGATTAGGTTCCCTACAATAAAACACAGTACCACCAAAACGAAACCTATGATAAAGGATCCGTAGGCAATTTCAATACTTTGATACGCGCTTTTAATTTGTTTCTCAAATAAGTACATGGTCCGTATTTGATTTCCAACTTGTAGTTCTTGGTTAGTGAGTAATTTGTGATAGGCTTTCTCGTAGTCGTCTAGCGTAATATGTTCGTAAATACCTAAAAGGAAGATGTTTTTTTCGGTTTCAGGATATTTGGATAATACTTTTTTTCGGAATCGCTTCACCATTGCAAAGGCATTTGGGCGAGAAGCATTCAACGCAAATAAAAGTGACACAAAAGAGAAGACGACTAAAGCAATTCCAATGAACTTTCCGTATTCAATATTCTTGATATATTCAAAAAAAACGACAACGCCAGAAACAATAGTCGAATTTACACGAATCATAATGGCAGCTTTCCGATCAATAACATTGAAAGAGTTGACATAGAGTTTATTTTGATTTCTCATAAACGTTTGAAACGTTTTCCGCGGCTCTTTTTTAGTATAGAACAACGCTTGTCCTTCGGTAAACTCTGAATCATATTTCATTGGAATTCGGATTAGTTAAAAACAGTTGAAATATATAGATAGTTTCAAAGAATTCTATTGAATTAATTCAATGCATACGAAATTCATTTTACATTTAACATATTGATAATCAATGTGTATTGTGTAGGAGTTTAGCTTTTTTCTGTAGAAAGAATCGTCTTTGCAATTCATCCGAAAAATAATTTACCTCATTTCAGCTGTCGCTTTAACTTGGAAAACCATTCGGGCGTAATTCCCATGAATTGGGCTATGTTTTTATCTGGAATTCGATTCAAAATCACTGGATAACGTTCACTTAAATAGTGTATAAAATCCTTGGAAGAATAAGAGATGAGGTGATTTCTAATTTCACTTGTGGCGATAAAATCTTCCATAATATCGTACACTCCAAATTTGTAAATCATATTATATTTTTCACCCCATTTATCAATACTTTTTTTCGTGTAGCGAATTACAATAGCATCTTCAAGGGCAGTAATTTCATATTTGGTGGGAAGCTGTAAAATGATACTGTCAAAACAAGTCGCGATGTCTAAAATTTGATCTAAATAGAACCAAACGGTTTTAGTGCCAACCTCGACCCTCGCAGCTTTTTCCACAATGATGAACTGAACATTTGCACTAGCGAGGCGATGTTGCTAAAAGAAATTGAAACCTTCTTTAAAGATGGTTTTGCC
>JBCCLS010000456.1:0-3629 GCA_039026835.1 Bacteroidota bacterium
AAAAGCTGGTGTCAAAGAGTGGTTTTGTAACCTTACAAACAGAATTCAGTACTGTAGAAGTATATAGCATGTTAAGTTCAGAAGATGCTTTAGATCAATCGCCAAACTTTGTGTATGGAAGTATGGCAGACGGTTGCGGACTTTTACAAAACCAAGACGGCACGTACACACTCATCAACAATATTGAAGCTGATTATGCCATTGCACGTGTCACGTTGGATGAAACATTTAAACCAATTAAAGGAGAATACATTTTAAATTCTGATGCCACGGGAAATACTGCACAATGTTCAGGAACACTCATTACGCCAGAAGAACATGGTTTTGGACCTTTATACTTAAGTGGTGGAGAATGGGGAGCCATGCCGACAAACAATGTATTTGTAGTTGATCCTTATAAATCTGCTGATGATGCAAGTATTGCCGAAATTTTGCCTGCAATGGGACAATGGACTATTGAAAACGCTGTACCACTCGGAAAAGAAGCCTATCCAAATAAAACTGTAGTACTCATCGGTGATGATAGTCGTGGCGATGCTGGCGGACAGTTAGCCATGTATGTTTCAAACACCATTGGTGACTTACACGGAGGCAACTTATACGGACTAAAAGTTGGTGACGGAACAATTACAGATAACGACTTAGTCACAGGAACTGAATATGCTATTGAATTTGTTCAGCTAGAGCAAACTACTTACAATGAATTGAACGCAGAAAGTATTCAAAAAGGTATGATGGCATTTAATCGTGTAGAAGATATTGACTACCGAAAAGGTTCTGGTGCAGCCAACAGAGAGATTTATTTCAACGCTACAGGACATTCATCCAATTCAGATACACGCACAAAATATGGACGTACATACAAATTAGTCCTTGACGAAAACAATCCGTTAACTGGAAAAATCACCTTGATTTTAAATGGAGATGATTTGGACGGAAAAGCCAAAACATTCCACAGTCCAGATAATATTTTAGTCACTGAAAACTATGCATACATTCAGGAAGATCCCAACGGATATGTAGACGATATGGTAAAACAACACGACGCCTATTTATATCAATACAATTTAAATACGGGCGATTTGAAAGTAGTATTAGAATCTGCACATAGAACTGTACAAGCTGTCGACAACGGATATGCTAGTTTTGATGATCGCTGGGGAAGATGGGAATTGACAGGAATGATCGATATTTCGGATGTAATTGGTGTGCCAGATACTTTTTTACTCATTCAACAAGCACACTCTTGGAAAGACGATGCATTTTTAAATCCTGATGGTGCCGGAACTGCTGAAAACAGTAGAGATGAAGGAAGTATTTTACTCGTAGTAAAAGGACTCGCAAGATAAACTATAAAGACGAAAAAAATGAATCTGCCAAGAGAACCATATGTCCTTGTTACATTGCTTGTTGTTTGTATTTATGTACTTACTTCGAGTAAAGATATCGCGGAAACCATTCCAGTACCCACAGATACAAATGAAGCCACTACACGTGCAATTACAGCGCAATATGCGGACGATTTAAAAAATTGTTTAGAAGATGTGAATGCATTGCGAAATGCAAGGACAAAAGATAGTATGTTGCACTATTTCAAAGCAGCACGATTGGATTTTAAGCGTATGGAGCCGATACTCTCTTTTTATAATAGTGCGAATTATTATGGATTGAACAAAGCAAATCTTCCAAAAGTAGATGAAGGCGATAATGCCGAAAAAATCATTGAAGCTTCGGGATTTCAAGCACTCGAAGAAGCGCTTGCTGAGACTGAAATTGACACTGAAGTGATTCAAGGATATGCAAATGATATTTACAACAAACTAAAACTTGAACAGAAGCATACGTCTATCAGAAAACATACTGACTACAAATTTTTATGGCTCACGCGACAAGCCTTGGTGCGTGTCATGTCAATGGGAATTTCAGGATTTGATTCGCCTGTGTTATTGCTTTCTATTTCAGAAAATAAAGAAGTATTTGTAAGTCTGGAAAAGTACTTTCGTATGTATAAATCGCAATTCAACGATCATACGCTATATCAAAATTGGATTAGTGCATTACAAGCAGCACAGGAAGTATTTGACTCAACAGAAAGTTTTAATCAATTTGATCGGTACAGTTTTATCAAAGAACAACTGCAGCCTATGCTTTCTTTGTGGAATCAAACCGTAACTGACTGGAAAGTGGAATTTCCGTTACAGCAAAAACTAAACTACGGAATTACCTCGTTTTATGATGAAAGTACGTTCAATCTAAATGCATTTAAACCAAGTCATAGCGCCAAAGTATCGATCGAAATTGCACAATTGGGAAAAGATCTATTTTTTGACACCTCGCTTTCTTCTTCAGGAACTATGAATTGTGCCACTTGTCATCAGCCAGCAAAAGCATTTACAGACGGCATGCGCTTTTCACAAGATAATGAAGGCAATTTGGTGCAACGCAACTCGCCTACACTACTCTATTCGGGCATTCAGAAAGCACAATTTTATGATGCGCGAGTAGACAATTTGGAAAATCAAATTTTAGATGTAATCAAAAATGAAAAGGAATTTCATACGACAACATCTCAAATTATAGAAAAATTAGAAAAATCTAACTCCTATACGAAACGCTTCAAAGAATTGTACGCACAAGGAATAGATCATAAAACGGTTCGAAATGCCATTGCCACTTACATTCGTACTTTAATACCATTTAATTCAAAATTTGACCGAAATATTTCTGGAAAAGAAGATACATTAACCACAGAAGAAAAACTCGGATTCAACCTGTTTATGGGCAAAGGAAAGTGCGCAACCTGCCATTTTGCACCTGTGTTTAATGGAACAGTTCCACCATATTTCGGAGAAAGCGAATTGGAAGTATTGGGCGTTCCCAACAGTAAAATCTGGGAAAATGCTACTGTAGACAACGATTTAGGTCGTTACACATACGCGGAAGCTGAATTGAAGAAACACGCATTCAAAACGCCAACGGTACGCAATATTTCCAAAACAGCTCCGTATATGCACAATGGAGTGTATGATACGTTGGAAGAAGTTTTGAAATTCTACAATGTAGGCGGTGGCGCAGGCATCGGAATTGACTTGGAAAACCAAACACTTCCACCAGATCCACTAGCATTGACTCCAGAAGAAATAAAAGCGATTATTGCCTTTATGAATTCGCTTGAAGATCAATTGGAAGAAAGCCTATAATTTATAGTTCAACGGCAATGTGTTTGCTACACGCTTATCTCCTAATACGCCTCCAAAAGAGATTTTTCTTGGAGGCGAATAGTTTCCATACTTGTTGATTATGAATTCTTTATCATCCTCCAAAATTGTCATAAACGATTGGTAGAAGCGCTCGTATACAACGACTAATTTATCTGCTGTGAGCTTTACTTTCGTATCTTCTCCCATCGGTATAATTTCAAAATACTTGTAGGACGGTACAATGAATCCTTTGTGGAAGATTTGAAAACCGTTTTCTCTCAGTTGCTTTTTTGCTAGCGAACGCATAAAGTGTAATACAGATTGTCCAAATTCCAATTCTCTTCTTTTTCGGTGTCTTCGGCGCACTCGTTTGTTCAATTCTGTATAAAATGTAGAACCTTCAATGTATACACTTCGTGTGATTAATTT
>JBCCLS010000457.1:0-3626 GCA_039026835.1 Bacteroidota bacterium
AAAGATACCTTAAAAGTAAGTCCAAGCACATACAGTATTTTTGATGGTACTGAATTTAGCATGATGTATCTTAAAAACGGATACGACCTCTTTGTAACGTTTGACGCCAAAAAATTTGACGAAACTATTTCCTATTCTGGGACAGGAGCTGCTTCAAGTAATTATTTGGCCAAAAGGAAGGCCATGGATGAAAATATAATTTCACCTGCGCTTTTTAACAAAGATGAAGAAAGCTTTACAGCAGAAATTACCAAGATTCAAAAAGAGAGAATGGCATTTTTGGAACAAAACAAAGAGATTGATTCTGTACTGTATGAAATAGAAACACAGGATGTAATTGGGTTTCAACAAAGTATGCTAATGGCGTACAAATCATACAAGCAACAAATGGCTTCGCGGGCTGCAAAATATTCAAAATTTAATGGAAAACCTGCGCCAAAATTTGATTTTGAAAATCACAAAGGCGGCAATACTTCACTAAAAGATTTACAGGGAAAGTATGTGTATATTGATGTGTGGGCAACTTGGTGTGGACCGTGTATTGCAGAAATTCCATCCTTAAAAAAAGTTGAAAAAGCGTATCACGATAAAAATATTGCATTTGTAAGTATTTCTGTCGATGACGGAAGAGGTTTTAAAGGCGATGCTGTAGCTGCAAAAAAAGGATGGAAAAAGATGGTAACTGATAGAGATTTAGGCGGCATACAATTGGTATCTGACAAAGGATGGAAGGCTAATTTTATACAATCGTTAGAAATAAATTCTATTCCACGATTTATTTTGATTGATCCAAACGGTGAGATTGTCAATGCAGATGCGCCGCGACCTTCCAATCCGCAACTAATTGAATTATTCAACCAACTCAAAATATAATTAATCAAAAAACCTCTCAACATGAAAAAGCTATTGCTGCTGATTGCTGGTTTGGCAATCATTTCTTGCGCTACCGAACCCAAAATTGATTACACCATCATTGCGGGAAAAGTAGAAAATAAAAAAACAGATAAAATTGAAGTGTCTGGTGGTAATTTCAGCAAAGAAATTCAACTTGCCGAAGACGGAACTTTTCGTGATACACTTGATATTGAAACAGGATATTACTACATATTTCACGATAGATATCGTACCAGTGTATTTATAACACCGGGCGACTCCATTGGCGTGGTTACGGATGCAAAATCATTCAACAAAGGCGTACAATATTCTGGTGATGGAGCTGCGGAAAACACTTATCTTTCTGAGAAATTAACTGAAAGTAGAGCCATAAACTTTCAAGAACTGTATGGTAGCGAAGAAGCGGACTTTTTTACAAAAATTCAAGACTTAAAGACAAAAGCTATTGAAAAAGTATCCAATATTGAAAATGTAAACGAAACATTTTTAGCACAGGAAAAAAGGGGCATCGGCTACGATTATTTGGCATATGTTAATAGATACACAAGATATTATCCATATTTCTCAAAAAATAAAGACTATACACCTTCCGAAAAAATCAAGGAGCTCTTAGCCAATGTTGATTATGACAATGCAAATGATTACAAGAGCTTTCAATCGTATCGACAAATAGCACAAGACCATTATTTGAATCGCATTTACACAGATTCACTCAAAGAGCAAACGCTGGAAACTGTAAAAACATTACAATCTCAAGAATTAAAAGACGACATTGCAGACGATTTGGCATTCGGAATTTCACCATCAGGTGGGGAAAATGAAAAACTTTTCAAACTGGTAACAGAGTTGGCAACGGATAAAGAATTGATAGAAAAATTCACTACCAAATATGAAAAAATACAAAACTTAGTCAAAGGAAAAGCATCGCCTAAATTCGATTATGAAAATCACGCTGGTGGAAATACAACGTTGGCAGATTTACAAGGAAAGTATGTATACATTGACGTGTGGGCAACTTGGTGTGGACCGTGTTTGGGAGAAATTCCTTCCTTGAAAAAAGTAGAAAAACAATATCACGACAAGGACATTCACTTTGTGTCTATTTCTATTGATGAAAAAGATGATTACAATACGTGGAAAGATATGGTGAAAAACAAAGAATTGGGCGGCATTCAGTTGATGGCAGACAATGCTTGGAAATCTGAGTTTGTCACTGAGTATGCCATTGAAGGAATTCCGCGCTTTATTCTTATTGATCCTAGCGGGAAAATTGTCTCGGCAGATGCACCAAGACCTTCCAATCCAAAACTGATTGAACTATTCAATGAACTCAAAATATAATAAATCAAAAAACGTACACAAAATGAAAAAAATACTCTTGCTTATTGCAGGTCTTGCCGTTGTTTCCTGCGGAAATGATGCAAAATCTGATCCAATAGATTACACTATTGTTTCTGGAAAAATTGACAATTCCAAAGATGGAAAAATAGTAGTCTCAAAAGGTGATTTTAAACAAGAAATCGCTCTAAACGACGATGGAACTTTTACGGATACTTTACGTGTCGATACAGGTTACTACACGCTCATGCACAACAAAGATCGCGCAATCGTATTTTTAACACCAGAGAAAGATGTAAAACTAACTACTGATGCTACCAAATTTCTTGATGAAATGAAGTTTGAAGGCAAAGGCGCGGCAGCCAATAAGTTTTTATTAGGGAAAGCAACTCGAAACAAAGGAAGAGATGCAGTCGCTATTTTTTCTATGGAAGAAGCTGAATTTATGAAAACTATTATAGGTTTTGGTGAAGAATCTAAAAAACTCATCAAAGAAGCCACTGATTTGGATGAAGATTTTATAGCGCTTGAAGAAAAAAACATCAAATATGCTACATTGATCAATCTTTCAAAATATCCGTCGTATTATCCATACTATTCTAAAAATGAAGACTATGAGCCTTCAGAAGCATTCAAAGCGCATTTTGAAAATATAGATTATGACAACGAGGAAGATTTCAATATGTTTGACAATTACAAGCAGATTGCGATGCGTCATTATTCAGAAACGTTGCAACCGTACAAAAATTTAAAAGGCGCTGTAGATTCTATAAAAACTTTAAAATCGCAAAGTCTTAAAAATGCTTTAGCGGCCGATTTGTCATACTTTGTATCGCCTTCTGGGGAAGATTCTGACTATTTATACAAAGAGCTGACTAGCATTTCGCAGGATGATAAATTCAAAGAAGAATTGACCAAAAAGTACAATACCATCAAAACGTTGGTGGCAGGAAATGCTTCTCCTAAATTCAATTACGAAAACCACAAAGGAGGAAAAACAACGTTGGATGATTTAAAAGGAAAATATGTCTACGTAGATGTGTGGGCAACGTGGTGTGGACCGTGTATTGCGGAAATTCCATCCCTAAAAAAAGTTGAAAAACAATATCACAATAAAAACGTGGAATTTGTTTCTATTTCAATAGACGAAAAAAGGGATTATGAAAAGTGGAAAAAAATGGTCAATGAAAAAGAACTTGGCGGCGTACAATTAATCGCAGACAATGCATGGAAATCTAAATTTGTAACTGATTATGTGATTGAAGGAATTCCTAGATTTATTTTAATTGGCCCAGATGGAACCATTGTAAATGCAGATGCACCAAGACCTTCAAGTGAAAAACTCATTGAATTATTTGACGAGTTAAAGATCTAAACACAAATATATATAGTAT
>JBCCLS010000458.1:0-3606 GCA_039026835.1 Bacteroidota bacterium
AAAAGAAATGATGGGGTGCAGAATGGAGTGCAAAAATTGTAAGTTACTGTTTATAAGTTTTTTATATATTCATCGAGGGAATCTTCAGCAGTTAGTTCTAGTTTCTTTTTAAGTCGGAAACGCGTAGATTTTATGGCGTCCAAACCTGTCTTTCGAAGTTCTGATATTTCTTTTCGAGACAATCCAAGCTTAATGAAAGAGCAAACTTCTACATCTGTTTTTGTCAATTTTGGATGCTGCTCGCGCAGTCGTTTTAAAAATTCATAGTTGAGGGTTTCAATATTTTTTTTGAGTAAAACCAATTTGGAATCTTCTAATTTTTCCGCTTTTAATTCAGCAAGAATTCCCGTTAACGACACACCTTCTTCTTGTTTGGACAGTTTGTTGAGGTTTTCGGTAATTTTTTCTTTGGTATTTAAATGCATAATGGTTTCTGCCATCAATTCAGAAATTTCTTCTTTTTTAGTGCTAATTTCGGTGCTTAGCTGATCAATTTTTGAATTCAGTTTTTGCGCTTCTAACTGTTTTCTAACTTTGAGCTTTTTAAAGTAGTTATTTCCAAAGTATAAAATCATAGCCACGGCAAATAACAGCATTACGATTAGTGCCAAATACCATTTTTTTTGCAGTGCTTCGTTTTCTGTTTCCAGCAACAAAACTTTTCGTTCTTCTTCAAATTTTAGACTATCTAACAACTGTTTTTTTTCAAAAGCTGCATTCAGTTCTACTTCCTTGACCTTTCTAATTTTATCAGCATTCAATACGTTTGTTGAGAGTAAGGTATACCTATCATAATCTGCCAGCGCCAAATTGGGCTTGTTCATCTTTCGGAAAATATCACTGCGGGTTTTATAGGCTTTTACTTGACTGCTTTGGATGTCGTTTTTGTTGGCAATGCGCAAAGCGTCGTTAATGCTTTTTAATGCGGTTGGATATTGTTGAAGATTCAAATAGATTTCAGCCAATAACTGATGCGTATTTACAATTTTATTGACTTTATTTTCGCGTTCTACATACGCTAGATATTCACGGAGTTTTGTAAAAGCTTTTGTAAAATCACCTTCTGATACAGCAACTTTGGCTTCAATATATTTTAATTCGGTCAACCATTTTGTATCATTAATTTTAGTAAATACAGCTTTTGCTTTTTGTGCATAATATGCAGTGGAGTCTGTATTTTCAGTATACGAATACACCAATGAAATCAAACGATAATTTCGTCCCAGACTTTGAAATTCATTAATTTTTGCATTAATCGCTGCTGCTTCTTTAAAATTTGTAATGGCTTTTTGATATTCTTTTTGGCGAAGATATAAAGAGCCAATATTTGAATAATCGTTTGCAATTTGGATAGAATCTTGTAATGATTCTGCTATTTTTTTGGCAGCCAAATAGGAAGAAAGTGCCTGTGAACCATTGGAACGTTTGTTGAATAAAATTCCTGTTTGTCGTAAAATACGTGCGCTGTGATCGCGTGTATCATAACTCGCTTCGGCTACAATCTTGCTAGCGGCTTCCAAAAATGTATCTACTTGGTTAAAGTCACGCGGAATATAATATCGTCCTAAAGCAATGTACGCATCTACTTTTAGAGAATCACTAGAGGCGTTTGCTAAGTTTTCTTCTAAAGTTGTTAATATAGTATCTTTTTCTTGCGCAACACTTGTGGCAATTTGCAAAAGCAAGACGAAAAAAAGATAACACTTGCGCATTGAGTATAGATTTGAAATGGGAAACGTGTTACTGTAAGTCGAAACTGCGACAAAAGTACTATTCAATCTAAATATAAAAAAATCATGCTAGTACATTTTCTGTATTGGTATGATTTTTTTTCGGACTGTCTGGCAGAAACTTTATGGGACAATAGTAATTGTTCTAGGTGTTGGAAATTGTCTACTTCCGTTAGTGAAAATTTCAGTTCCACCAGTAATATTTAAAGCTTCTGTGGTTTGATACTGTTCTAATTTTTTCATAATAATTTCAGTTTAACATAAATATACGAAACTAGAAGAACGTATTTCATATCCTTAAGAATACTTTAAGAGGTATCTTATGTCAATCAGCGATCAAGAAAATATCAACGGAATCACAAATTGAAAGAATACAATTAATAGAATAATAGAAATGATATTCAACAAAAATCCAGCACGAGCCATTTGTTTCACTTTTACATGACCGCTAGCAAAAACAATGGCATTTGGTGGCGTAGACATTGGCAGCATAAATGCACAACTCGAAGCCATCGTTACAGGAATTAATATGTGCAACAGTTCTAGATTCAATCCAAGCGCAACACCTGCAACCATCGGTGCAAAAATGGTAATGAGTGCCACATTACTCATCAATTCCGTCATAAATAACATTACAGCAATTAATACACTACAAATAAGCAGCACACTCAAGGTTGTATTGTTATTAATGGCATTACCAATCATGGCAATAATACCTACATTAGACAATGCGCTTGCCAGTGCCAAACCACCGCCAAAAAGGATTAGAATTCCCCAAGGCAAGCGTTTGGTATCATCCCATTTTAAAATTGTATCATTGTTGTGTGTTGCTATAAAACAAGCAAAAGCCGCTACCAAACTGATGGTAGTATCACTTAATGCGAGTGTAGGGAAGAGGTTGTTGATGAAATCCTTTCCAATCCAAAAGACAATCGCTAGGATAAAAATGGTCAATACTATGACTTCTGATTTGCTAATTTTTCCCAGCTTGTTCATTTCTTGATCAATCAAATCTTTCGATTTTTCAAAAGATCCCAAACGGTTTGGATACATGATTTTGGTAAGTACATTGTAAATAAAAAATAGCATAATCATTGCAAACGGAATTCCTATAACCATCCATTTAGCAAAAGAAATCGTATAGCCAAATTCACTCTTCATAAAACCTGCCAACACTATATTTGGAGGCGTTCCAATCAAGGTGGCTATACCGCCAACATTCGCTGAATAGGCAATTCCTAGCATAATGCTCAAAGCAAAATTCTGATCGTTTTTGGTAAAACCATCTGCATCATCAATCAGTAATTCAATCACAGAATAGGCGATAGGCAACATCACCACTGTGGTCGCGGTATTGCTAATCCACATGCTCAAAAAGGCAGTTGCCAGCATAAAACCTAAAATAATTTTGTTGGGACTCGTTCCTGTGAGTTTTATAATGGAAAGTGCTACACGCCGATGCAGATTTACCTTTTCTAGTGCCAACGCTAAGACAAATCCAACAAAAAAAAGAAAAATAATGGAATGCCCATAATTCACCGCTACTTCTTTGATCGGCATAATGCCCAACAACGGATAAAAAGTAAGCGGAATCAAAGCGGTTACCGATATAGAAACGACTTCGGTAATCCACCATAAAATCATCCACAAGGCAACGCCCAGCACTTTGTCTGCTTCTGGATTTAAAATCGTAAAAGGACTGAAAAAGCACAACAAACAAAGAAGCGGACCAACGGCAAGAATTATTTTTTTCTTCATACAGATTGCAAAATAAAAAAATGAAATCTTTTTTGAAGAAAAACAGTGCATTTTTGTGCAAAAGCAAAAAATGTCATCACTGATTCAGGTGATGACATTTTTCTATCGTAAAACTAAA
>JBCCLS010000459.1:0-3603 GCA_039026835.1 Bacteroidota bacterium
AAGATGGAAATGAAGAAGATTGCAGAAATACGAATTCGTGAACTAAAGGAGGAAATTCATTTAAAATCAGAAGAAAAGAATTAAAAATTACAGCAAACTCTTGAAAAGTTGTATTTTTCATGATAGTTGTTTCATCAATACAAATATCATGAAAAATACAACTTTTCAAGAGTTTGCTGTAATTTTTAATTCTTTTCTTCTGATTTTAAATGAATTTCCTCCTTTAGTTCACGAATTCGTATTTCTGCAATCTTCTTCATTTCCATCTTAGCTTTTGGAAATTTTTCTAGAAAACGCTCGTACATTTTTACTTTTGCATTTAAATCAGAATAGTAATTATCTGCACATTGCGCCAATCGTAATTGTGCCAGTTCATAGGCTGGATTTTCTTCCAACGCCATGTTGAAGAGTTTCATGGCTTTTCGGAATTCTTTTCGATCCAAATGCACCATTCCCAAAATATAATAATCACCTGAAGGATCCGTCATTTTCCCCACAATAGCTTGCGAAGCATGATGTTCCGCTTTGTCAATAATTCCATCCTGATAATACAATTTTGCCAACTGCGAATGGTAAAAATAATTTCCTTGATCGCGTTTTAAGGCTTCGTGATAGTAGGTAATGGCTTTTAAAATTTCCCCTGTTCGATAGGCTGAAAAAGCTGCTTTTTCATATACAAATTGTGTTGCTTTTTGCCGTTTGATCAATTTTTCAAACCATAGCAATGCGCTTCTGTATTTTTTATTTGCATACCATACTTGCGCTTGGTATCCAATGATTTTTACATCTTCTTCATTGTTTTTCAAACCTGCAGCAATGAAACTTTTGGCGGCCTTAAAATCTTTTTGTTGGATAGCATTTTTTATCAGTTTGTAAATGCTTTTTTGATGTTGTGCATCAAGTTGAAAAGCAGTAGCGTACGATTGTGTATACGTTTCTTGCTTTAGTGCTTCTTTGACCAATCCTACTTGATAATGAAAATTTGGGTTGAGTGTATCTTTTACTTTGAGTTGCTCGAACGTAGCCAGCGATTTTTTCAATTTTCCAGTAGTAAATAGCAACTTCCCATAATCATACAAGACAAGTACATTCAACGAATCTACTTTTAGGACTTTTTCATAGCTTTCAATGGCTTTTTTAGAGTTTCCAAGCGCTTTATAGGCTTTGGCAACTTGCGTATTTATGTAACTAGATGTTTCAAGCGTATCATACAAAGTAATCGCTTTGGAATAGTTCCCAACTTGATACAAACTATCTGCTACAAATAAAGTCGAAGACTGCGCTCCGACTTTAAATTGTATTAGTAAAAAAATACAGAGACTGAAAAGTTTTTTCATTTCAAATTATTCAAAAACCTTAAATGCAATTGGCAATACATATTTTACACGTACTGGTTTTTCATTTTTCTCTGCTGGTATCATCTTAGGAACTGTGAGCAAAACCCTTTCTGTTTCATCTACCAAGCCAGGATGTGGTGCACGTACATTAATGTCTGTAACGTTTCCATCAGTGTCTATAACAAATCTTGCATAAATTCTTTGTATGCCTTTTAACTTTAAAGCTTCCGCTCTTTTCGTATCAAAATTCAGATTGACATGTTTTTGAAAACTTTGCGTAAAACATTCTTTAATTTCCTCTAAACTTCCATTGGCATCACAACCTGGATATATAGGTGCTTTGTCTATTTTACTAAAAGGAATTTCTTCTTGCTGAAACACTTCGTTTTCAGATTGTTGTGCAATTTGTTCTTTGTATTGAATCAAATACTCTTCATACGTTTTTGGTTCATCATACGTACTTTGATTGACTATTTGAGCATTTTCAAGATGATTGTACACCTTTATAATTTTGTTACGGAGTCCTTTTTCTTGTTCAAATTGATCTTTGGTCATTTCCTTATCTTCAGGAACGCTTTCGGTTAACGTATTCAATTGTAGCACCAAATTCTCAAACTGTTTTTCAAGTACTTCTTTGTCTACCGTTTCTGTATCGATCACATTTTCAGCAACTGTAGTATCTTCACACGAAGTATACAATAAGGACAGTACTAACATTGGGATTAGGACTAAGTATTTTAATTTAAATATTTTTCGTGATTTTTTCTTTGTCAACATAATGATTCGTTTTTTAATTAAAGAATGTTTAAAAAATTGATTGGTAAACGAAAATTGTTGTGTCTGAAAGACTTCAGCTAACAATTTTTCATAATAATCGGATTTGTTTTTGTGTTGAACTATGGCTGCATCCGCGATGTATTCGTGAACTTCTGATATTCGTTTTTGATAGATGTATACTAATGGGTTGAACCAACACAGAATGCGCAAGATTTCAAAATACAGCAAGTCTAGTGAATGCTTTTCACGAATGTGCACCAATTCGTGTGAAAGTATGTCCTCGAGTTTTGGCTCGTCAATTTGTTCTCCAATAAATACGTAATTGAAAATTGAAAAAGCAACCGTACTTTTGGGTATGATAATCAATGTGTAGTGTTCCCGTTTTACAAAGCGTCCTTTGAAACGAAGGCGTAGTAATTGTACAATTTTATAGATAAACAACATACTACTCACTGCAATTCCAATAATTAAAAACCAGTTCCAAGTAGGTTCTATCGGAGCTACTGCTTTTTCAGGTGTCAGTACAATTTCGGGCAATAAAATAATGTATTCTTGCGGTACTACATTTTGAAAGCTTTCAATTTTAATAAATGGCAGTACAAACGAAATTAACGACGAGAAAATAAGATAGATTCGATTCCAATTGAAAAAGGTTTCTTTTTTGAGAAACAAATCGTATCCCAATAAAAATAAGAGCTGAAACGCAACAACTTTGATAAAATATACAATCATGAGTTCTGGTTATTTTTTTCGATTTCTTTACGTATTTCTTCTAATTCTGAAGTACTGATATCGTTTTTTTGCATAAAAAATGACACCATACTTTTAAAAGATCCTTGAAAATAACCGTTGACCAATTTAGAAATGGACTGATTGCTGTATTCTGATTGTGCCAAAAGTGGAAAATACACGTGTCCTTTCCCCACTTTTTCATAGCCAACAAACCCTTTGCTTTCTAGAATGCGTACGATGGTAGAAACGGTATTGTAGGCAGGTTTTGTGCCTTTAAAATTTTCAATAATCGTTTTTACATTGGCTTTTTCGAGTTGCCAAAGAATTTGCATGATTTCCTCTTCTGCTTTGGTCAATTGTTTCATGAGTTACTTTTATAGTTTTCAATAAAATCTTTAATTCAACAATACAAATATAACTAAAATTTTAGTTTAAACTAAGTTTTTAGTTATAAAAAATAAAAATGAGCAACAAGATTATTCTGAATAATATTCTAATTGGCGAATTATTTTTTCTTTTTTGATTCCGTTTTCAAGGAAAGTTTGTGAAGTCCAGTTACCGTGAGTGTCGTATATATATTCATAAGATAATCGTGTATTGTCTTCAAAATTTATTCGCAAAAGCTCGTCGCCGTATAGTGAATACGTTACTTCTTCTATTAATTGATTGTCTTTATAATAGTATGATTTATATACGTCATCATTTTTTTCAATAATTCTATTTAGTTTTTTAGAAATAATTTTATTGTCTTTAAAGC
>JBCCLS010000460.1:0-3601 GCA_039026835.1 Bacteroidota bacterium
CTGACGTTTTGAGTAATACAAAAACAATTCGTGTATTCGTGGTAAAAAAAGAGGAGCGTAAGTTTTCAATCTTTCAATCATTTAATCTTTCAATCAAAATGACAGAAATTATGTCATCTTGTCATTTGTACGAAAATGGTATTTTTTTTGAAAAGTGATAGATCATAATCATAAATAAATACTAACAACAAAAAAAGATATACACATGGCAACAGGAAATATTAATGTATCTGTAGAAAATATTTTCCCCTTAATTAAGAAGTTCTTATACAGCGATCACGAAATCTTTTTAAGAGAGTTGATCTCAAATGCCACTGACGCAACTCTAAAATTAAAACACTTAACCAATATTGGTGAAGCTAGTGTGGAGTATGGAAATCCGATCATTGAAATTAAAGTAGATAAAGAAGGAAAGAAACTGCACATCATCGATCAGGGAATTGGGATGTCTGCTGACGAAATTCAAAAATATATCAATGAAGTAGCATTCTCTGGCGCAGAAGAGTTTTTAGAAAAATACAAAGATGCTGCAAAAGACGCTGGAATTATTGGACACTTTGGACTTGGTTTTTACTCCGCGTTTATGGTCGCTGAAAAGGTTGAAATCATCTCAAAAAGTTATAAAGAAGATGTAAAAGCTGCGCATTGGACGTGTGATGGTTCGCCACAATTTACCTTAGAAGAACATGACAAAACTGAGCGTGGAACAGAAATTATTTTACACATTGCAGAAGATTCAACAGAATTTTTAGAGGATTCAAGAATTCGTGAATTGTTAGTGAAATACAATAAGTTCATGCCAATTCCGATCAAATTTGGAACAAAAGAAGAAACGTTACCGCTTCCAGAAGATGCAGAAGAAGGCGCAGAAGCAGAAAAAATCACTGTTGATAATATTATCAACAATCCAAATCCGGCGTGGACTAAGCAACCTTCTGAATTAGAAGACGAAGATTATAAAAATTTCTACCGCGAATTGTATCCAATGCAGTTTGAAGAGCCGTTATTCAACATTCATTTAAACGTTGATTATCCGTTCAACCTTACGGGAATTTTATATTTTCCTAAGCTTGGTAATGATATGAACATGCAAAAAGATCGTATCCAATTGTACCAAAATCAAGTCTTTGTAACGGATAACGTAGAAGGAATTGTCCCAGAATTTTTAACGATGTTAAAAGGTGTCATTGATTCACCAGACATTCCATTGAACGTGTCGCGTTCGTATTTGCAAGCAGATGGAAATGTGAAAAAAATTGCTTCGTATATTACGCGTAAAGTAGCTGACAAATTGAATTCTTTGTTTAAAAATAGCAGAGAAGAATTTGAAGCAAAATGGGATGACATCAAGATTGTGATTGAATACGGAATGCTTTCGGAAGAGAAATTCTTTGACAAAGCTGACAAATTCGCGTTGTATCCAACTGTAGACGGAACGTATTATACTTTTCAAGAATTACACGATAAAATCAAAGATGCACAAACAGATAAAGATGATAAAACCATTATTTTATATGCATCCAACAAAGATCAACAACACAGCTATATTGAAGCAGCGAAAGACAAAGGCTACGAAGTATTGTTGTTAGATTCGCCAATCGTTTCACACTTAATTCAAAAGTTAGAAACCTCCAAAGAGAACATTTCATTTGCGCGTGTAGATGCCGATCATATTGATAATTTAATCAAGAAAGACGAAACACAGATTTCTAAACTTTCTGACGAAGAAAAGGAAACATTAAAAACGACATTGACAGAAGTCGTTCCGTCTGACAAATACACCGTGCAACTAGAAGCGATGGATTCAAACGCATCACCATTTATGATTACGCAACCAGAATTTATGCGTCGTATGAAAGAAATGCAGCAAACTGGCGGCGGTGGTATGTTTGGTATGGGCAATTTTCCAGAAATGTACAACTTAGTCGTAAATACAAATCACGAGTTGGTTGGACAAATTTTAAATACCAAAACACGAAAGAAACAAGAACGTTTGATCAAACAGTCATTAGATTTAGCACGTTTGTCGCAAAATTTATTGACAGGTGAAGAATTAACACAATTCATCAAACGTAGTTATGACATGATCAAATAATGATCACCATACAATAAGTGTCACTTCGAGCATTGCTGAAAGCACCGAGCGAAGCTCACGAGAAGAATAAGAAACTTTTCTCTTTCAATTAAATCTCGACTGCGCTCGATTTGACAAAAGTACTTTTATATAAAATTTAGATTGTAATCTAATTTCTACTATAGAAAACCGCTTCCATCGAGGCGGTTTTTTTGTAACTATTTCTAAATAGCAGCGTCATACCATCATATCATTTTTAAGTAAAATGATATACATCAATCAAAAAATAAAACCATTCACACATGAAAAACACATTCATTACCAAAGTATGTTGTCTCATACTTTTATTGACCATTCCAACCACACAATTTGCACAAAACATCGTCTCAGAAATTGATCAACTCATGCGCGACAATTACAAAGCTGATAAAACAGGCGCAACGATTTTAGTGGCAAAAGACGGAGAAATACTTTTGCGAAAAGCTTATGGAAAAGCCAATTTAGAACTCGATATTGACATGATGCCTGAAAATGTCTTTGAAATTGGTTCCATCACCAAACAATTTACCGCTGTTGGAATTTTGATGTTGCTTGAAGAAGGAAAGCTTTCGCTAGATGATAAAATTACCAAATACATGCCTGAGTATCCAACGCAAGGCAACAAAATTACCATTCACCACTTGCTCACACATACTTCTGGAATTAAGAGCTACACCTCTATTCCTACGTTACGAGATTTTTCTAAAGAAGACTTCTCAGTCACTGAACTTGTTGATGCGTTTAAAAACGAACCAATGGATTTTAAACCGAATGAGGAATTTCGTTATAACAATTCTGGGTATGTGCTTTTGGGAGCTATTATTGAGAAAATAACAGGAACATCTTACGAAGACTTTGTACAAAAGCGCATTTTTGACAAGTTGAAAATGAACAATTCGTATTATGGAAGCAAATCAAAACTTATCAAAAACAGAGCGTATGGATATCAGGAACGTGAAAATAATTTTGTCAATGCAGAATATTTAAGCATGAACATTCCGTATGCGGCAGGTTCGTTAATGTCTACTGTAGATGATTTATACACGTGGAATACTGCTATACGCAATCACAAATTGATTTCGAAAGAAAGCACCGAAAAAGCCTTTGCCAATTACAAGATTAACAATGGAAATCATATAAATTATGGATATGGTTGGTTTACGAGGAAAATTAAAGATGTTCCTGTAATTGAACACGGAGGTGGAATCTTTGGATTCACATCGCAAGGTATCTATGTTCCCAGTGAAAATGTATATGTTATCATTTTGACCAATTGCGATTGTATTTCTCCAACTGACATTGCGTATGAAGTTGCTGCGATTACGATTGAAAAACCGTATCCAAAAGCGGAAGATGCTATAAAATTAAGTAAAGAACAGTTAGAAAAATGGGTGGGATCGTATCGATTTGAAAATAACTCATTACGTGTCATCACGCGCAAAGGGAAGCAATTGTACAGTCAACGATTTGACGGAAATACCGCTTTTA
>JBCCLS010000461.1:0-3592 GCA_039026835.1 Bacteroidota bacterium
ACACCTTTGGGTTTTCCTGTAGTTCCAGAGGTATAAATGCTGTAACAGGTTGTATTTGAAACAATTTCAGCTACTGCAAACTCTTTTGAATACGCTTCTTTTTGTGTACTAAATTTTTTGATGAATTCAGTATCAAGGCAAAGTGCACTTTGACTGTCTTCAATAATATATTTGACTCTTTTTTCCGGGAAATTTGTGTCTACAGGAATAAAAAAACATCCCATTTTCAGAATACTTAGCATCGCCACAAAAAACCATTCATCTTGGTCTACTTGTACTACAATTCCAGTTTCAGAACTTATAGTATACTGTTCCTGAATGTAGTTTGAAAATTGATTGCTCAGCACATCGAGTTCACGATATGAAAGTTTTGTATTCGGTGTTTGAATGGCGATATTTTCTGGTGTATTGCGCACTATTTTTTGGAATGAAGCGACAATGGAATCGTTGGAATCTATGGTAACTTCTTTAGTTTGCAAAGCTTGGATGTATTGTTCTTGTTCAGATGCTGACAGTACGGAAATGTCTGCGATGGCAGTTTTTGAATGCTGTAGCAATGTTGGAATCAACGTTTTGTAATGATTGAATAGCTGGCGAATTGTCTCCTGAGCATACACATCTGTATTGAAATTCAATCCTAGTACAATGGTGTCTTCACTTTCGTAAAAACTCAGATTGAGATCAAATTTTGAAGGAACATTGTCTCTAAATACCAATGCATCTGCCGGAGGAATGACGGCATTGACCACTGACGATTGCACATTTTGTGAGGTAAACAGTATATCAAAAATTGGACTTCGACTGCGATCACGTTTGCTATCCATTTGTTCCAACACAACATCTAGCGGATATTCTTTATAGGTAAACGCTGCTAACGCATTGTTTTTTACAGCTTCGTACAAGGTTTCAAAGTTTTCTGTAGCCGTTACCTTGGTACGCAATGCAATGGTATTGATATACGGACCGATTTGCTGTTCAAGAATTTCTCCATCGCGCGTGGCAACTGGACTTCCAATAATAATGTCGTCTGCGTTGGTATATTTGTGTAGTAACACTTTCCAAGCTGTCAACAAAGTCATGAATAAGCTTCCTTCATTTGCTATGGAAAATGTTCGGAGTTGCTGTGCGGTTTCTTTGGAAAGCGACGTTTCAAAACTAGCACCTTTGTAGGTTTTGAACTTCGGACGCACTTTGGTACTTGGTAAATCGAGTACAGGCAATGTTCCTGAGAGTGTTTTTTTCCAAAATGTTTCATGTTCGTTAAACGCTGCTGCTGTGACACTTGCTTTTTCCCACTCTGCATAATCTTTGAATTGAAAAGCTAATGGAGCGAGTGTATTTTCTGAGTTATTTTCTAGTTGTTCATAACGATCAAACAGTTCTTGTAATAACAATTGAACCGACCAACCATCTGCAATTATATGATGTAATTTTAGATAAAAGACACTTTTGTTTTCAGGTAATTGAAACAATGCATATTCAAATAATGGACCTTCCGCCAAATTGAACAACGCTTCATTTTGTGCACTCACATAGGTGTTGACGAGTGCTTTTGGATTTTCTTGCTGTGTGTAATCAAAAACATTGTAACGCTTTATAGTTTCTTCTGCGGATAGTATCCACTGTCGGACAATTTCTGTGTCATCTTTTCGAAAAACTGTACGCAAGATTTCGTGACGTGCCATCATTTCATCTACAGCTTTGTGTAAGATATCAGCTTTGTATATTCCTGCCAATTCTATGACAAATGGCATGTGATAGGCTTTGGAGCCTTCTGCAATTTGACTTTCTATCCAAATTTGTTGCTGAATGTTTGATACTGCATAATTTGGTTGAATGGCTGCAGGCTGAATTTGATGTTTCTGATCTTTCGAAATATGCGTTGAAAGTTGCGCAATCGTAGGATATAAAAACACATCGCGAATGCGTAGGTTGCTTTCAAAAGTAGCATTGATCTGATTGACAAGTTGCATGGCTTTCATACTATGTCCGCCCAATTCAAAGAAATTATTAGTAATTCCTAGTTGTGATACGCCCAAAACATGTTTCCAAATGCTAACTAATTCTTTTTGCATCAGCGTAGTAGGCATCACGTAAGTTGACTGTACACTGTTTTCAAAGTTGATTGTTGGCAATTGTTTGCGATCAATTTTCCCATTTACTGTCAACGGCAATTGCGAAAGTTCTTTGTAGAAACTAGGCAACATGTAATCAGGTAATTTTGACTGCAAATGCTTTCGAATGCTGTTGGTTTGTAATTTTTGAGCACTTACGTAATACGCAACTAAATATTTTTCGTTTTGATGTAATTGCACATCAATATATGCGATGTTTATTTGATGAATGCTGGTCAGAGCCGCTTCTATTTCTCCCAACTCAATTCGATGTCCGCGAATTTTAACCTGACGATCACTTCTTCCTACAAATTCCAAATTTCCATCTGGAAGTTTTCGTGCCAAATCGCCTGTTTTGTATATAATTTCACCTTCAATAAACGGATGCGGAATGAATTTTTCAGCAGTCAATTCAGGTTGATTGATGTATCCTTTCCCGACACCATCGCCCGAAATACAGACTTCACCCAAAATACCATCAGGTTGTAAAGTATTATACTGACTATCTACAATATAAACTTGACAGTTGGCAATTGGTTTCCCAACAGGAATGTTTGGTGCCGTAATATTTTCAAAGGTATTCACTTCACAAGCCGTTGCACAAATTGTCGTTTCCGAAGGTCCATACGCATTGATCACACATATATTTTTGGACAGATACCACGCAACCATTTCAGGTTTGATAGGTTCTACACCAAGAATAATTTTCTCCAAAAAGATTTCTGGAAATACTTGCAATGCCTTTGCAATACGATGCACATGCATTGGATGTAGATAGCTGCGCGTAATCTGCTTTTCATGTAGAAATTTAGCATACGCTTCAGGATCGAAAGTGATTTCTTCTTTCGGAATATATAGCGTGCTTCCCGAAGTAATCGCTGTAAATATTTCCATCACAGACACATCAAAAATAGGTTTGCACGTCAAGGAAATACGCTGTTTTTCTGCATTGAAGTACGACATAAAGTTGACTGCATTTTTATGTGCAATCATCACACCTTTTGGATTTCCTGTTGTACCAGAAGTATAAATCACATACGCAACATTGTCTGAATTGATCACTTGTGTTGGAAGCGTATTTGAAAAATTAGCTGCTTTTTCCTGAAAAACCAATAGTTCTTTTTGATCAATCACAGCTTTGCATCCTGCATTTTCACGGATATATTCAATTCTACTCTCAGGAAATTCAACTGCCATCGGCACATACGCTGCACCTGTTTTGAGAATTCCTAAAATCGAAATGATAAGCCACTCACTTCGTTCCAAAACAATTCCAATAGTATCGTTTGGCTGTGGATGATAGGTTTCGAGTAAATACTGCGCTAATTGATTTGATTTCGTGTCTAGTTCGCCATAAGTCAGCGCATTGTCTTCAAATACAACAGCAATGGTGTCTGCTGCTTTTTGTGCGTGCGCTACAAATAAATCTACCAGTGTTTTCTGTTTTGGATAGATGGTTTCAGTAGCATTGTATGTAA
>JBCCLS010000462.1:0-3585 GCA_039026835.1 Bacteroidota bacterium
CTCATTAATAGCAGTGAGTACAATTAAAAATCCTCAATCTACAGTCCAAATTCTATCATTCTCCTACTTCAACTCCTAAAATTTTATCAAATTCCTAAAATTATTTTTCATTTTTATTATGCATGCATAGTATTTTTTTCTATATTTGAAGCACAAACAACTTTATGAAAGAAAAAACTATAGATCATGTAATGCGAGCTACGTGGCAAGCTATCTCCAAAATGTATAATGAAGAGGCAGGAAAATATGGCAGCACAATGGCAACCGGTTTCACATTACTTAGTATCGATCAAGAAGAAGGAACACCTTCTACTGCGCTAGGCCCAAAAATGGGTATGGAAGCCACTAGCCTATCACGTACCCTAAAAGGTATGGAAGAAAAAGGACTCATCTACCGCAAAAAAAATCCGAAAGATGGACGCAGTGTATTAATCTGTTTGACAGAATTTGGAAAGGAAATGCGCGATGTTTCTCGAACTACCGTATTACGCTTCAACGACGTAATTCGCACCAACATTACCGAAGAAAAGCTCAGACATTTCTATGAAGTTTCAGAAGTCATTCTGGAACTCATCAGCAACAAAAAAATATACCGTGCTGAAATAGAAGCAGCCACAGAAAATAAATAACATCACAAAAAAATATTTAAAAATCTACTTATTCTTAGGAAGTAAATTTTGACTAACAATTTAAAAATTGAAAAAAAGATGAAACGACCAATTAACAAAATAGCAGTGATCGGTTCTGGAATTATGGGTTCTGGAATTGCCTGTCATTTTGCCAATATCGGTGTCGAAGTGTTACTATTAGATATAGTTCCTTTTGAATTGACCGAAAAAGAACAAGCGAAAGGATTGACGCTTGAAGATAAAGTGGTTCGTAACAGATTGGTAAACGACAATCTTACGGCATCACTCAAATCAAAACCATCGCCAATTTACTCACAGAAATTTGCAAACAGAATTTCTACAGGAAATTTGGACGATGATATTCACAAAATAAAAGATGTCGATTGGATTATTGAGGTTGTTGTAGAGCGATTAGACATCAAACAAAAAGTATTTGAGCAAGTTGAAAAGCACATAAAGCCAGGAACGCTCATTACGTCGAATACGTCTGGTATTCCTATTCAATTTATGAATGAAGGACGTAGCGAAGATTTCCAACAGCATTTCGCGGTAACGCACTTTTTCAATCCGCCACGATACTTAAAATTATTTGAAGTGGTTCCAGGACCAAACTGTAAGCAAGAAGTCACTGATTTCTTGATGATGTATGGTGAAAAATTCCTTGGAAAGACGTCAGTGTTAGCAAAAGATACGCCAGCTTTTATTGGAAACAGAATTGGAATCTTCGGAATTCAAAGTCTATTCCACCAAGTAAAAGAGTTGGGATTAACTATTGAAGAAGTAGATAAATTAACAGGTCCTGTAATTGGTCGTCCAAAATCAGCAACTTTCCGTACGGTTGATGTTGTAGGTTTAGATACTTTAGTACATGTTGCTAATGGAATCTACAAGAATTGTCCAGACGACGAAGCACACGACTTATTCAAATTGCCAGACTTCATCGAAAAAATGATGGAAAACAAATGGTTGGGGAGCAAAACAAAGCAAGGTTTCTACAAAAAGACAGTGACGGCTGAAGGTAAAAAAGAAATTCTTTCCTTAGACTTAGATACGCTAGAATATCGTGAAAAGAAAAGGGCCAAGTTTGCCACATTAGAATTGACAAAAACCATCGACAAGCCAATTGACCGCTTCAAAGTATTGGTCGGTGGAAAAGATAAAGCGGGCGAATTCTACCGCAAGAACTTTGCAGCAATGTTTGCATACGTTCAAAATAGAATTCCTGAAATCTCAGACGAATTGTACCGAATTGACGATGCTATGAAAGCAGGTTTCGGTTGGGAAAATGGACCGTTTGAAATTTGGGATGCCATAGGAATCGAAAAAGGTGTAGAATTGATGAAAGCAGAAGGCAAAGAACCTGCTGCTTGGGTGACGGAAATGATCGCGGCAGGCGAAACTAGTTTCTACACCGTAAAAGAAGGTGCTACCTACTATTATGACATTCCAGCGAAAGCGCAAACCAAAAAACCTGGTCAAGATGCCTTTATTATTCTAGACAACATCCGTAAGTCAAATGAAGTTTGGAAAAACAGTGAAGCAGTTATCGAAGACTTAGGAGACGGCATTTTAAACTTAGAATTCCAGTCGAAAATGAACACCATTGGAGGTGGCGTGTTGCAAGGAATCAACAAAGCGATTGATTTAGCAGAAAAAGATTTCCAAGGATTAGTAATCGGAAATCAGGCAGCAAACTTCTCAGTTGGAGCCAATATCGGAATGATCTTCATGATGGCAGTTGAGCAAGAATATGACGAGTTAAACCTAGCGATAAAGATGTTTCAAAACACCATGATGCGTGCGCGGTATTCTTCTATTCCTGTCATTGTCGCTCCTCACGGGATGACACTTGGTGGTGGATGCGAATTGTCTATGCATGCTGATAAAGTAGTCGCTGCCGCGGAAACATACATTGGATTGGTAGAATTCGGTGTCGGAGTCATTCCTGGCGGTGGAGGATCCAAAGAAATGGCAATGCGCGCTTCGGATACTTTTAGAAAAGGTGATGTAGAATTAAACGTATTGCAAGAATATTTCTTGACCATCGGAATGGCAAAAGTAGCCACCTCAGCGTATGAAGCATTTGACATGGGCGTGTTACAAAAAGGAAAAGATATTGTAGTAGTGAACAAAGATCGTCAAATCGCAACGGCAAAAGCACATGCGAAACTCATGGCAGAATCTGGCTATACACAACCACCACAACGAAAAGATGTAAAAGTATTAGGAAAGCAAGCCTTAGGAATGTTCTTAGTAGGAACGGACGCCATGGAAGCAAGTAGATACATCTCTGAACACGACAAAAAAATCGCAAACAAATTAGCCTATGTAATGGCAGGTGGCGATTTATCCGAACCATCGTTAGTAAGCGAAGAATACTTATTAGACCTAGAACGTGAAGCCTTCTTAAGTTTATGTACTGAGCGTAAAACGTTAGAGCGTATTCAGCATATGCTTAAAACTGGGAAACCTTTAAGAAACTAGACTGTTAGAATCTAGATTTTAGACCTATGGGACGACATAATTTTAAAAAATTAAAAATTTGGCAAGATGGAATTGCATTAGTGCGTCATAACTACGAATTGACCAAAACGTTCCCAGATATTGAAAAATTTAATCTAGTTACGCAAATGAATAGATGCGCGATTTCTATTCCTTCAAATATAGCAGAAGGTTCTAGCAAAAGTACAGATAGACATTTCAAAAAGTATTTAGAGAATAGTCTAGGCTCAGCTTTTGAGTGGGAAACACAACTTATTGTTTCTTTTCAAGAAGGTTATGTAAACAAAGACAAATTTGAACAATTAGAAAATAAAATATTACAAATTCAAAAAATGTTGGGAAAGTTTATAGATAATATAACCGATTAGTCTATTATCTAAGCGTCTAGATTCTAGACTCTCTTTTCCAAAACAAACAATAAAAACTATGAGTAGAACAGCATACATAGTAAAAG
>JBCCLS010000463.1:0-3581 GCA_039026835.1 Bacteroidota bacterium
ACACTTCAAACCACATTTGCGACAATTCAGCAGAAACTACTCGTATCCAACTTCAAAAAGTAGCATCTTTGAGTCATCAATCAATAAACGAACACTCAAAATCAAAAAAATTATGACACCATCAACCGTTTTTCAAATTGTTGGAGCGCTTGCCTTACCCATGTGGATTTTGCTCATATTTCTACCTAAATGGAAGGTAACACGCTTTTGCATTGATTACAAAATCATTCCTATAATCTTAGGAATTATCTATGCCATCTATATTATTGATGCATTGATCGCCGGCGGTATGATGGATTTTGGAAGTCTTCAATCAGTCATGCAATTATTCACAGTAGAAAATGCAGTCCTCGCAGGTTGGATTCACTATTTAGCATTTGACTTGTTGGTAGGTATGTGGATTGTCAATCAAAACAAAACCTTGAAAATTCACCAAATTCTCATAGCTCCGTGTTTACTAGGCACCTTTCTATTTGGCCCTGTTGGTTTTTTAATTTTTATGATTCTCAAGAGTGTGAAACTTAAAAATGCAACCTCATGAAACTCATCAAACACGTTTTCAGCACCGTAAAAAAAGAAAGTCCAATTCTGTACACCATTGTCCTTGTGCATGCTGTATTTGCGCTATTTTGTATTGGTGGAATTTTTATAGATGATCGTACACTCACAGGTATTAACGTATGGATAAAACCTTTAAAATTCTGGATTTCGGGCGGAATTTATATTTTAACAGTTGGGTATATGGTGACCAAATATCCGTATGCAACCATAAAGAAAAACATACTCTTAAACATTGTGTCTTGGTCGCTACTGTTAGAAACAGGAATCATTTTCTACCAAGCTTCACGCGGTGTACGCTCGCATTACAATCAAGAATCTATGTTTGACGGAATGCTCTTTGCCGCAATGGGAATTATTATTGGTATAAATGTACTCGTCATGGTCGTATTAGCTTTTGATTCGGTACGATTAAAACTCAAAGTAGCCAAACCTATTCAAATTGCTATTTGTGTTGGGTGGATTGTAGTGATTGTAGGAAGTTGGGTTGGCGGACAAATGATCAGTCAAATGGCGCACAATGTCGGAGTTACTGACGGCGGTGATGGATTGCCTATTTTAAATTGGAGTACTACAGGAGGAGATTTGCGTGTGGCACACTTCGTTGGATTGCATGGTATTCAAATAATTCCGTTATTCGCATGGACACTCGTTCACAAATGGAATACCCAAACTCAAAAGAAAACCATGGCAGTACTCGCATTTTCGTTAGTATTTGCCGCAGGAATTGCGTTTGTGTTTTTTCAAGCAAAACAAGGAATGCCATTAGTTAAACTGTAAGCAACACATGAAACTTCTAAACAAACAAAAAAGATTACAATACATTGGCTTCAACGACCTATGGTTTGTTGTGATTGGAATGTTTGTATTAGGTTTTGTAACAGATTATATTTTTGCCAATTCCTTTGCTAAGTATCCTTTAAAAAAGGCTTTGATCAACTGGGTCGTTGCCTTTCTGTTTTCCATTGCCAATTGGTCTATCATGCGTGCAAGCTTTATATACTTTCGGAAGAAGTATCCAAAAGTAGAGCAAGTAGGCAAACGCGCTGCCATATTATTTTGTGTTATTGTGGTCTGTGCGAGTTCTATTGATATTATAGGAAACCTTATCATTGAATATTTATCTGGAGAACCGTATTATTTTACAAAACGTTTTAGAGTACTAGTATCTATCATCATTATTTGTGTTATGATCATGGCGATTTACGAAGCGATCTACTTTTACATTCAACTCAAACAATCCATTCGAGAAGAAGAACAAGCCAAACAAGTCGTTGTCCTGGCACAATTAGATGCTTTGCGCAATCAAGCGCAGCCACATTTTTTCTTTAACAGTTTAAATACCTTGCGCGATATTATTGATCAGAATTCAAAAGAAGATGCCAAACAATTTGTAGACAAACTTTCGGATGTCTATCGTTATATTTTAGATGCAGGCGATGCGAATGTCATTCCGCTACGCGATGAATTAAAGTTTGCACATGCGTATATTCACATTCAAAAAGAACGTTTTGGACCAAATTTAAAGCTCAATTTGCAACTGCCTGAAACGGTTTTGGATCGTTTGATCGTACCAATGAGTCTGCAACTCTTACTGGAAAACGCCATCAAACACAATGTCATTTCACGCTCAAAACCCTTAACAATTAATATTGCAATTGAAAATGATTTTTTAGTGGTGAATAACAAAATAAAACCAAAATCCACCAAATTACCTTCTACCAAACTCGGACTCATCAATATGGAAAAACGGCATGCACTGATTTCTGATAAAGCACCAAAAATTGATGATAATGGCAACGATTTTACAGTGTATGTGCCACTACTACAACCTTCCGATTTAAAAGCAAAACTATGAATGTACTCATCATTGAAGACGAATTTCGTGCCGCGAATCAATTGCAAACTATGTTGCAGCAATGCGGTTTTCAGTATCATTTATTAGACACGATTGATACAGTGGAAGATGCAGTACAATGGTTTCAAACTCACGAAAAACCCAACTTGGTATTCATGGATATTCAATTGGCAGACGGATTGAGCTTTGAAATATTTCAAAAAGTGGAAGTAGAAGCGCCAATCATTTTCACCACAGCATTTGATCAATACGCGATTCAGGCGTTTAAAGTCAACAGTGTGGATTATTTGCTCAAACCGATTCAGGAAGAAGATTTACAAAAAGCACTCACAAAGTTCAACAAATCCAATCAATCGCAACAAATAGAAGCATCTGTACTCAAGCAATTACTTTCCAGTATTCAATCGCAAACCGAACTCAAAAATACCAAGCAACGCAGCGGATTGTTAGTCAAAGAAGGCGCAGGTTTTGTACAAATTAAAATCGCAGATTTGCTGTATGCATACTCAGAAGACAGCATTACATTTGGCGTTACCGAAACCAAGCGCTACGTCATTGACGAAACAATTGACCAACTCTTCAGCACACTCAATCAGGATGAATTTTATCGCATCAACCGTGGACAAATTGTGGCGAAACGTGCCATTCTCAAAATAAATCCATACTTTAATCATCGTGTAAAACTTTCTGTTTCCAAAGAACGCGATCAAGAATTTATTGTTAGTCGTCAAAAAACGAGTGATTTTAAGGCTTGGTTGAATTGGTAAAATATTAAAAGTATGAGAAAGAGTGTAAAGATTGTGATGCTATTACTTTTGTTCTCTTTGTTATTAAGTTGCGAAGCGCAAGAAGAAATACCAAAAGAACTTCAATTTTCATTTGAATACCTTACTGAAAATCTGAATGCAACAGAAATAGAAAAATTCAAAAGTGATTCAACGTATGTCGGAACGTACCATTTTTCTTTGGGTCTATATCTAAGAAATAATCTATTAAGACATCATAAAAAATCCGATGAGCTTCTCAACTTTTTTAATGCGCAGGGAATTCGTCATTTAGATGATATGTCTTCCATTATATTAACTTCTTCTCCCGCTTGAAGAACGCGTTTGTCGGTCAATTCAACGCCTGTGTCGGCGATGGGATAGTCATAGCGCACCCGCAC
>JBCCLS010000464.1:0-3576 GCA_039026835.1 Bacteroidota bacterium
ACTGAGAAAGAAATTGATCAGATCAAGTTATTAGTCGGCAATAAAAATATTACTGATATAAAAACGGATGTTGAACTTCCAAAAGTTGGAGAAATCAAGAAAATAACTTGTGGACCTTTGAATGGACTGAAATGTGAGATTATCGAAGCCGATAATCACAACAAAATTATTGTGCGGATTGATTCGCTACAGAAAAATATTGTAGCAACAATTCCTCTTCACTCTTTCGAAACTGTGATATAATACACACACAGATTTAGCTAAAACAAACAAAAGCTACAGTAGTATTGTATATCAGATAAAACTCAAAAATTTAATGTGCATACTCTCAATTTTACCATCACACGATGTAGTAGTATGTGTCACTTTATGAAAAATATCCATGAATCAATTAGTCAATAAACTATACCAACTTGGTATTCGCATCGAAGCGAAAAATGGAGAACTACAAATTAAAGCACCAAAGCGTACTTTAACACCTGAACTTATTCAAGAAATTAAAGATCAAAAGGAAGATTTGATAGCTGTTTTAGGAAATTCCGAAGTAGCGATCCCAAAGGCGCCTGTTCAAGAATATTACCCGTTGACCGCTTCTCAAAAACGGATATGGATTTTGAGTCAGTTTGAAGGTGGAAGCAAAGCTTACAATATTTTTGGAGCATTTGAAATGATTGGTGACTTGGATATTGAAGCGTTGCAAAAAGCAGCTACGCATTTAATAGCACGCCACGAAAGTCTTCGAACAAAGTTTATTCAGAAAGAGAATGATATTTTACAGAAAATTGTGCCCATTGAAGCGGTAGAGTTCTCTGTAGAAGTACTTCCACAAACATCAAACCCTGATGCGCTTGTGGCAGCATTCTACAATACGGAGTTTGATTTGACACAAGCACCTTTGTTAAAAGCACAAGTGATTCCTGTAACACCAACCAAACATATTTTAGCATTTGCCATTCATCATATTATTGGTGATGGTTGGTCTATGGAGATTTTTTCTGGTGAACTCATAAAGTGTTACAATGACATACAGCAACAACTTGAAATTACCTTGCCAGAACTTCCAATTCAATACAAAGATTATGCATATTGGATGGAAAGTGAAGAAATGCAAGATACGTTGGAAGAACAAGAACTCTTTTGGCTCTCGGAATTTGCAGGACAACTTCCAAAATTAACTGTTCCAACCTATCAACCAAGACCTGTCATCAATGGCTACAAAGGCGATGTAACTCACAAACGATTTCCATTAAATTGGAGTACCAACGTAAAGAAAACTGCTGAAAAAGAAGAAGCTACTTTATTCATGTTATTAATGGCTGGCGTCAATAGTATTTTGTATCGCTACGCAGGCAATTCAGATATTGTATTAGGTGTACCGACTTCTGGACGAAGTCACTCAGCAGTAAAAAATCAAATCGGTTTATATCTAAATACACTAGCAATTCGCACAAAACTGACCGATACACTTAATTTTCGGGAGTTGATCAAATTGCAAAAAGATAAAATGATTAAAGCGTATACCAACGAAATGTATCCGTTTGATCAATTGATAGAAAAATTAAAACTAGAAAGAGATACCTCGCGTACAGCTTTGTTTGATGTAATGGTAGTATTGCAGAATCAGCAAAATATGACCTTGCAACAGTCTGAAAACTTTGAGGGAATTTCAATCAATGCGTACAATGCCGTAACACCAAAAGTGAGTTTGTTTGACATGACATTCTCATTTTCTGAACACAACGGACATATAGAATTGGCGCTGGAATACAATACAGATTTATACAAAGAATCTTTTATACAACAACTCATAGAGCACTTGCAAAATATTGTGAGTGAAGGCATTGAAAATCCAGAAACGTCCATACAACAATTGCAATTACTCTCGGAAACAGAGCGACAAACATTGCATACAGGAAATGCTACCTCGCTAGATTATGATACACAGCAAACATTGGTAGCTGTATTTGAAAACACGGTTCAATCAACTCCTTCACATCCTGCATTGCTTGTAGATGATGCTTCACATTCGTATGTTGAAGTCAACAAAAAAGCCAATCAGTTGGCACGCTATATTGCTGAAACCTATGCAATCAAAAAAGGAGATTTTGTAGGTGTCAAGCTCAACAGAACAGCGCAATTGCCAATCGCAATATTGGCAGTGATGAAATTAGGTGCAACCTATGTTCCAATTGATCCTACGTATCCTGAGGAACGAATTCAATACCTGCAAAACGATAGTAATTGTATATGTGTCATTGATGAACATATAGTTGATCATTTTTCACAACAGCAAGAAACATATGCAAGTGATAATTTGAACATTCCAATTGATGCCAAAGCAATTGCATACATCATCTACACTTCAGGAACCACAGGAAATCCAAAAGGTGTCATGATTACACACCAAAATGCAATGGCAATGTTAGCATGGGCAAAAGCCGAATTCAATACGTCAACTTTTGAAACAGTCTACGCCGTCACATCGCATTGTTTTGATTTATCAATTTTTGAAATATTCTTTCCACTTTCAGTCGGGAAAACCATTCGTTTACTGCCTAACGCACTAGCAATTTTAGAGACTGTTACAGAAGATAAAGATATTCTCATCAACACAGTTCCATCAAGTATGCGATCGTTGTTAGAAAGTAATATGAACTTTGACAATGTGCGAATGGTGAATTTGGCGGGAGAAGCATTTCCTGTAGATATTGCTCAAAAACTACTCAATACAAACGCAGAAATTCGCAACTTATACGGACCTTCAGAGGATACCACTTATAGTACAGCTTACAAATTAGATGCTACACAAACCTATCAGCATTCAATTCCGATCGGAAAACCAATTGCAAACACAAAAGCGTACATTTTAGATAAAAACTTACAATTTGTGCCTACAGGTGTTATCGGTCGTTTGTATCTGTCGGGCGATGGTGTCACCAAAGGATATTTAGGGAAACAAGCAGCTACTGTAGAGAAATTCATCAACAATCCGTTTGATGAAGGCACAATTATGTATGATACTGGCGACTTGGCTTCTTGGCAGGAAGATGGCAACATTGCTTTCTTAGGTCGTGAAGACAACCAAGTGAAACTTCGCGGATATCGCATTGAGTTGGAAGAAATAGAAACGGCCATTCGCGGAGCGTCGGGACGTATTTCACAAGCAGTTGTACTCGTAAAAAAGCACCAACAACATGAAACATTAGTCGGGTACATTACGCTTAAAGAAGCTTTAGAAATCTCTGTCATCAAAAAGCACCTCGGCGAAACACTGCCAGCGTATATGATTCCTGCACATATAGAAATTATGGAAGAAATTCCGTTGACACCAAACGGAAAAATAGATCGTAAAGCGCTTGAAAAAACAAAACTTACCATTCAAGCTAATATTGAATATGTAGCTCCTAAAAATGAAATAGAAGAAACATTGGTAGAAATTTGGAAAAATGTGTTAGGCGTAGAAAAAGTAGGCGTTACCAATAACTTTTTTGAGTTGGGCGGACACAGTTTGCTTGCGATAACTTTGATTAACGAAATCAATAAAAAATTCGATAAAACTACCTTTCATATTCGAAA
>JBCCLS010000465.1:0-3570 GCA_039026835.1 Bacteroidota bacterium
AAGCAACAAGTCATTACATACAATGCTACTGAAACCATCTATCCAAAACAGAAAACACTGGTAGATTTATTTGTAGCGCACGCACAAAAAGCAGCAGACACCATTGCTGTTGTATTTGAAGACAATGCGCTGCAAATAAATCTACCAGTGTTTTCTGTTTTGGATAGATGGTTTCAGTAGCATTGTATGTAATGACTTGTTGCTTTATTTCTTCTTCCGAAAGATAGTTTATTTGACGAATTGGCTTCGTTGTATGCGTCGTCAACACCAGATGCATAAAGCGTTCAAAATGCGCTAAGAATCTGTGGATAAAATCATCAGAATATATATCTGTATTGTAATTTAATGCCAATTTCAGTGCCGTTGATTCTACAAAAGCAAAACTGAGATCAAACATGGCCACAGCGGCATCTACGGGATGACTTTTGGTTTGCAATCCTTCAAAAGAAATATTTGTGGCTACAGATTGTAATTGCGTTTGACTTTGCAATACGACCATCACATCAAATAGTGCTGATCGCGAAAGGTCTCTTTTAAGTTGAAGTTTTTCTATAAGTTCATCAAAAGGATAGGATTGATGTTGATAGGCTTCAAAGAGATTGTCTTTTTCTTGTTGAACCAACCTTGCAAAAGTAACATCAGAAGCGATGTGTGTACGAATGGCAATGGTATTGATAAAAAGTCCAATTTGTTGTTGCAACTCAGGATGTTCTCTTCCAGCTACAGGCGTTCCTAAAATAATATCTTCTTGGTCTGTGTAGCGATATAAAAATGCGTTAATTCCCGCTAAAAGCGTGACAAATAAGGTGACATCTTGCTTTTTTGAAAACTGAGTAATGGATTCATAAAACGCACTTGAAAAAGTAAAATGTGCTGTTTTTCCTTGATAGGTTTTTATTAAAGGTCTTTTTGTAAACGTTGGCAATTGCAAAGAAGGAAGTTCTCCTTGAAATTTTTTGAGCCAATAATTTTCTGCTTTTTGATGCTGAACGCTTTCTACGGACTTATTTTTCCAAACAGCATAATCAGGATATTGAATAGTCAATGCTGGAAGTTGAATCGCAGTTGATGTATGGTACGCATTGTAGGCGGCAATGATTTCTTTTGAGAAAATTTCCATAGACCAACCGTCGCTGATACAATGATGTAAGGACGCTATAAGAAAATGTTTGTTCTCAGCTATTTGGAGGACACGAGCGCCTAATACAGGTACTTTTTCTAGGTTGAGATCAAACTCGTAGTATTGTGTAATGTTACTAGCATCGGTTGCCTGTACATATTCTACTGAAAAATTGTAATCACCCGCGGGTGTTATTTGCTGAAAGACTTCTCCATCTTTTTCTACAAAAGTGGTGCGTAGACTGTCGTGTCTGTCAATGACATATTGAAATGCGTTCGTTAAGGCTTCTGTATCCAACAATCCTTCTATTTGATAGGCTACAACAATTTGATAGGCGCTGCTTGCTTTTTCAAACTGACTCAACATCCAAATACGTTTTTGCGCAGATGTAAGTGGATATAAAGTTTGCGAAGGTGCTTTCGGGATATTTGCAGTAGTTTCAGCACTTAGAAGTGCAATTAAATCTTCTTTGTATTTTTTTATTTCCTGAATATGAAAAGGAGTCAGCACGCCTTGTGGCGCCTTAATTTTTAGATCGTTATTTTGTATTTCTAAACGAACTCCTAATTGGTATAATGTATCTAATAGAGACTTCATATTCACACAACTACTATTGATTTTGTATCACAACATTGTTACGAATTACTATTTTCAAATACTTCATCTACATTAAAAATGGTCGGATGCGCTGTTTTTGTATACAGCATATTGTTATTCCAAACATAGTTGAGTTTTCCCCATTCACATGCTGTTTTTACATCAGCAAAGAAGCCTTTTCCATTGTAATTGGCACTTGTATTACACAACAACGGAATGCCACTTATTTTTTTGTATGCTTCCAATAAAATCCTGATTTCTTTGGCAGCACAATCTGAAGCTACTGTTTGCAATCGCGCAGAACCATCTACATGACATATGGTAGGTACTTTATCTTTCCATGCTTCTCGCACGTCGTGATTGAAGAGCATATACGGATCTTCACAACCTGGATCAAATATGGTAGCAGCATCTTCCAATAAACAAATTGGCGCTACCGGACGAAATGGTTCTCTTTTTTTGACCTTATTTAAACAAGCTTTCATGTTGGGAGAAGTCGCTGCCGCTAGTAAACTTCGGTTTCCTAAAGCACGCGGCCCTATTTCTGCGCAGCCACTTAAAAATACTACAGGTTCATTTTTTTCGTGAAGCAATACTGCAAGTTCTTCCAAAGTACAAGGTGATTCCTGCCAGCTATTAGGCACTTCACTTTGCTGAATATCTGGTCCCAAATACGGATGCCATTTTATATGTGAATGTGAAGTGTGTTGCCACATTGCCGCACATGCCATTCCGATAGCACTTCCAGAATCGTTTGGAAATGGTGGGACAAATATGTCTTTGAATAGATTGGTAGCACGTATGGCACTGTTCCATTTTATGTTTAATGCAGAACCGCCGACAAAGCAAAAGTTTGCTTTTGGAAATTTATCTTTTGTAAGCTTGACGCGAAGCTTTTCAATAATCATGGATTCTAAAAAGGTATGTATTGTGAGCAATACGTCAGCATCTGTACAGGATATATTTTTGGTAAAATCTTCGACTGCTTTGCAAAATTTATGCTCAAAAAATATGGAGATTTCCATGGTTGATTTGTACAGTTGCGGCAAGGCAGCTAATAATTTTGTATTGATGTGCCCTTCGCCCATGTATGACATTATTTTTCCTGCTATGGACAATCCGCCAAAAAAACCATTCAGCGTGATTTGCTTTTGATCTTCCAGTCGTTCGGCTTCACTTTTCTTGTACGGTCCAAAGTAATGTCCCATAATTCCGTAAATCGTTCCCGTGAAGAAGAAAAGTGTGCCTTTGTTGCTTACTTTTTTGGTTTGAGCTTCCACATAGTACAATCTTGGATATTGTCCGCCATCCCACACCAATACATAACTATCTTCTTTTTTAGCTGCAAAAGGACTTGCACAATACGCACTTAGTATATGTCCGGTTACGTGTTTGTAACTGCTGTACGTGTATTTTTTAGATTGAATGGGAAGTGTATTTTTAAAAACAGTCGATTGCAGATTGTCTTCTTTGAGACTTTCCTCTGTATAGGTTGCCACGGGAAGTGAAACAGGGTTCCCTGACGATTGTGTTTCTATAGTGGCGTGTGTTGGTTTGGATGTTGCTGTACGATCAATATGCCAACCATCAACAACAAAATGATCTACTTGATCGATGCTGTAGCCTTTGGACTGTAATAATTCTTCAATTTCTGCCAGATCAGAAATTCCAGCATATCTGTTGTTATTGTTTACTTTTTCAAGCTCAATACTGAAAATAAGTTCATTATTTTCTATAAGGGCAATACCGCCATCATGCGTTATTTTGATACCACAAAAAATCATATTTCTCTTTTTACTATACGTAGCAAAGTCGTATCAATAGATACTACTTCACAATTTTTTTTCATTTAA
>JBCCLS010000466.1:0-3562 GCA_039026835.1 Bacteroidota bacterium
CAACTATAAAGATTCACACAGTAGCTACAGCAAATTTAATGATATGGCGTAACCCGAAAAGCCTTTTTAAACAGAGTAGGAACTTTAAAATTTAATATTATGTCAACAGTATTTATTAACGGTGTAATGGGAAGTACAGTGAACTTAAACTCCCCAATTGTAAAATTTAACTTAACAGCAGACGAAGAAACACACAAAGTAACAGGAAGTGTACAAGTTACTATGGGAAATCCAGGCGATAAACCTTATGCAGGAACGGTAACAGGAACTTTATATGCTACAGGTTTTGGACCGTACGATAAAGTAATCTCTATCAGTGGAAACTTACCATCACACAATCCATTAACGCCATTAAACTTTCCTTTCAATGCAAACATGGCTTTAGAAGCAAATGGAACTGGCGTGGGAGGTTTTAACTTCCGAGGACAACATGTGGAGGAACTTCCAATTGAATACAAAAGCTCAGCATCTTAAGAAAAAACCGAGCAAACAACCAATAAAATTTAGCTACAGGCGTCCTCCGAAAAGCCTTTTTTAAATAGAGTAGGAAACTTAAAAATTTAATATCATGTCAACATTAATCATAAGAGGAACTTTAGGAAATTCTCCTGACTTAAACGCACCAATTGTAAATTTTAACCTAATTGCGGATCCAGAAACACACAAAGTATCTGGAAGTGTAGAAATCAATGTGGGAAATCCAACGGAAAAGCCATATAAAGGAAATGTAACAGGAACGTATTATGCAACTGGATATAACGGCTATGTGAGTCAAATTTCTTTGAATGGATACATTCCTTCAAACAACCCAATCACACCTATTGAATTTGGTTTTAATGCAAGTATGGCTTTAAAAGCAGATGGTACAGGAGAAGGAAGTTTTAACTTCAAAGACATCCACCAAGAGCAAGTACCAGTAAAATATACCAGCATGAATTTATAAGATATTGATCTTATGAAACAATAATCAGCTGAATTCTAAGTTAGAAATAAATTTTTCAGCTTATAAAAAAGGTTCTTCTTCAACGAAGAGCCTTTTTTAATAATCGAGTTTACACTGGCGGCTTACCTTCGGAAAGGTAGCTTAAGTTTGAAATATTAATAATTCTAAAATAACGTGAGTTCGACATAAAAAGTAACCATATTCCTCGTAATTCACTAAAAACAAACAATTGTCAAGTTCGAGCATTACTAAAAGCACTGAGCGAAGCTCATGAGAACATCTAAGAATTGATAATTTCAAAGGAATCTCATGAGCTACGCTCGGTGCCTACGGCAATGCTCGATTTGACATTTAGTTTAAACTTTTTGGAATCAGATATATAAAGAAAAACTTATAACAAACTGACGTTAAAATAGTTACGCTTTCCTAGCAATTCTTACCAAATTAACCAAAAACCAAAAACCAAAAACCCAACACCTAATTAAACCATACCGCATACCCTTTTCGGCGCAATTCGAGTGCTAGTATTTTTTCCATTTGCAACGCTTGGTGTCGTGTAGGTAAAGGATCGATATGATTGTACAAACTAGGACGGAGATAGGAACCGTATTTTTGAACAATATTGGAAGAGAGTTTGTGCCCTTTTTTGTTTCGATAGCCAGTTTTGTGTTGCATAAAACGTTCCTTGGGTGTTTTACTCGTCATACCAACATACAAGCATTCCAACACACCATTAAACTGCGGATTCGCCAAACGAAATTTTGTGTTTTCCGTATACACACGTTTGGAAAGTTCTACAACATAAATACGATATTCGATTCTAGGCATTTTTTTGGTTGTTTTTTTTATTTCTGTTAATCCGTTGATTTGTTTGTTCGTTGATTTGTTTGTTTGTTGATTTGTTTGTTTGTTGATTTGTTTTTTTTGCTAACTGCTAACTGCTAACTGCTACAACTTCATAGACAAAATTGCCAAGCACATTTTGATGCCTTGTGTAATGTTTCCAATGCGAATGTTCTCGTTGGGATTGTGTTGATTGTTATCCATATTGACCATCGGGACAATGATGGCAGGAATGTCCAATACTTGTATTGCAGGAGTTATGGGCACGGTACCGCCCATCGTTCGTATCATAATTGGTGCTTCTCCAAATGTGTTTGTCAGCGTTGCGCGTAACTTTTTTCCAATATCGGAATTGATATCGGTACGAAATGCATTCACGCCCGCATTGGTACTAACAGTTGCGATTTTATTATAATTCAATCGTTCAGTTGCGTTAGGTTTGCGATCGAGTATTGTATACCCTTGTTTTTCAATATGTTTTGTAATTTTTTCGAGTTGCGCGTTTCCGTCCGTTTCCTTTACCAAACGCACATCCAAATAAGCAGTCACAATCTCAGGAATGATGGTTTTTAAGCCAGGACCTTTCCAAGTAGTTTCAATATGACGTACATTTAACGATGGATATTGAAGTGATTCCTGATAGTTTCTTCCCACATTATCAGGTTTGACAATGCCTAGATTTGCTTGAATTTCTTCATCATTATCAGGAACTTGTGATAGTAGTTTTTGTGTTTCTGCATCTAAGGTAATTCCCTCATAAAAATCATCAATGATCACTCTTCCCGAATCATCCTTCATACTCGCCAATAATTGTGACATCCGAAATACTGGATTGGGCGCATAGTTTCCAAAATGTCCGCTGTGTTGTGGCAATGTTGCGCCGTATGTGCTGATGTTAATGGTAGCAATGCCGCGACAGCCAAATGTTAAAGTGGGTTTATTGGTTGGATGCGCAGGTCCGTCCATGATAATCATATAATCCGCTGCGTAGCGATTTTTATATTGCTTGAGCGTACTTAAAAAGCCTCTGGAACGCGTTTCTTCTTGCAGATCGAGAATAATTTTCACATTGTAGGCTAAAGATTGATCTTTGAGAAAATCCAACGCCGTAAGCATCATAATAATTGGTGCTTTGTCATCTGCTGCGGCACGTCCAAACACACGCCAATCAGGATCAATTTTTCCATTTATTTTTGACCAATCAATAATTTGCCAACTTCCTTCTGCATCTTGTTGTTTGAGTACTGGTTGAAACGGATCTTTTTGTTGCCATTTTTCAGGATTCACTTCCTGACCGTCCAAATGCATGTAGAATAATATGGTTTTTGCGTTGGGACTGACTTGTTTTTCGGCAAAAAACACAGGTAAAGTTGCGGTTTCTAAAATGGACACTTTAAAGTCTAATTGCTCAAAAGCATTGGTCACCCAAGTTACATTTTTCATCATATTGGGTTCGTCTGACGCAACATTGGGAATACTCACTAATTCGCGATGTTTTTTAAGAACAGCAGGCAATTCTTCTTGAATCTTTTCATCCCAGTTGGTTTGTGCAATAGCAATACTTCCAAAAAAACTGAGAAGCAGTGCAAAAATGTAGAGTCGTCGTGTTTCCATAAGCAATCCTAAAGATAGGAGATTATACCAAATAAACTTTAAAATGCGTCATTGAATATTTTTAAATAATGATGATTTCCTACAATTGATTTAATAAGTTCCCGTGTCATAGTATTCGTAGTTTGGTGTAGCCATGTTTTGAGTTTTTCGATATCCTTAAAG
>JBCCLS010000467.1:0-3559 GCA_039026835.1 Bacteroidota bacterium
AGTTGAATAGATACAAGCCTTTTGGTAAATCAACAGAAAGATCAAATTGTAATGCCTGATAGCTTGCTTTTTCTTTTTTAATAGTACGTACTACAGAACCATCAATTCTATGAATGTTGAGTTGTACAAAAGAATCATTGCGAGTATCGACCAGAATGTCCATTTTTCCTTTGTTAGGATTTGGTGTAATTACTACTTTTCCTCGGGGATCTTTTTCAGAACATTTTGGTGCAAAAACGGTAGTTTCATAACGAACACAGGTAGGATTTACCAAACCTGTTGGCGTAATGTATAACACCCAAGAAGGGTCACTGGCACTGATAGGACCTAATTGAAGGTTGGTGACATTCCCTGTTCCTGAATATGCTATTTGCTGATAGTTTGGATATCCTACTAAATCCCAAGAAATACCATTTGTTCCCAGCACATCAACTGTGATATAATAGTAATCGTCGCTTGGATCTTCTTGTGTTCCGTTGTCGTGACAATCACTTGTGGTAATATTTGTGCTGATATTACATGTGAAATCACAAGATTCTGGAGCGAGTACCGTAACATCTACAAAACAATTTGGGTCATTGTTTAGTTTTACCCAGAACCATTCTAGCTGATTGGAGACTAAAAAGTTGTTTCCAAGATTTACATTGTTCTCATCACCATTTCCAAAATAAATAACCATCATATTACTGTTTAAAACCATCCATGGTTCTCCGTTGGTGTTAAACACATCTAATGTAATATTGTAATAGTCATCACTTGGGTCATTTGGCGTCCCGTTGTCATTGCAAGAACCTACGGAGGTCACGGCTTCAAGTGTACATTCGTTATCCGAACAAGTCTCAGGAACCGGCACAGTAATGGTTGTGGTACAAGTATCATCTTCTTTATCAGTTATGACAATAGCTACTGTAGCGCCATAATTGGCAATATTCCCCATAGGAACATTGACAGTAGTTCCATACGGTACCGATTGCGTCAATATCGAAGGTGCAATCCAATTTCCTGTGTTGGTATCACTGCCTACAATAAGATCAAACGACCAAGTATCATCGCTTGGATCATTTGGTGTTCCATTGTCGTCACAACTAATATTAGTGGCATTAGCTTCTATTTTGCAGCACTCAGGATTGTCAAAAATAAAGTCGTTGTTGGTGCCTGGTGTGGTATTTGTTTCAGTAACTTGTTGAATACCATTTGCAATGGAAAATTGTGCATTCACCCTAAAATCATATCCACCACTTTGCGACGGGAAGTCTGTGTCATTTACTGTAAAGCAAAATGTATTTCCTGTAATTGTAGGATTGGTCAGTGTATTGACAACCAAACCATTTTGTAGAATATCTAAGGTAATGTTATTGACGGTTCCTACTTGTCCGTTTAACTGTGGTAATGCAAACGTGCCACACACATCAAAAGGTGGTTCTTGACAAGGATTTAATTCGTCCAAATCGATACTTCCTTCATCATTGGTGCCGTCACCGTCACAAGGCACACAGATATCGTCAATATAGGCATATCCATAATGTGCTCCTTGCCCACAATCGGTCACAATAAATTCTAATGTAATTACATCTCCCGCTTTTCCTGAAACTTCTAATGTGGCACAATCCCAATCTTTCCATAAAATGTCTCTAGGATTGCTACTACACTCATTAGGCGCAGGTGTAAATCTATTAAAGAAAGGATTGTTATTCGGATTTGAGATGATACAAAACCTGTCAAATTCAGCCTGATTTGCGTTCAAAGCACGTGCTATAAATACAGGATTTTGATTGTCATGATCAGGAAATTCAGATACCAACGCATAATAGAATGAAATTTCTTGAACGCCGTCCTGTTGAAGCGTTATATTTTTTATCAATCTGTTGATACCAAAATTAGGATAACAGAAATTAGTGAAGGTAATAGTTGGATTTACAAATTTTGAAGGACTGTTAACTCTTGCCGCATAATTGCCTGAGTGTACTCTATTCAGTTGTCCACCTCCTGCAGCGACAATAGGATCATTTCCAGGTGATACAATTTTAAAGTGATCTACATTTGGGTTGGTCAAGTTATCTGGAATCCAATTGTAGTTTCCTACACCATTGACAGGTATAGCTTCACACTCGTCAAATTTATATCCACCACCAGCACCAGATGCTGAGGCTCCTTCATACACGTTAAAATTCCCATATTCAAAACCGCCATTTTCACACAAAGGTGCAGGTCTTGATTTGTATAAGGCGCGTGTTTCTGGGTATTGCTCAAAATATCCATGCCATAGTTTTCCTATTTTGTGAGCTTTAATGTATGCATCTTGAGTTTCTTTGGAGAGGTCTTCAAAACGTCCTCCATGCTCACTATGGTTAAAACGATGGATAAATTGCAAGAGTTCTACTTTTGACAAAGGAACATCAATTTTTGCATTGATGTATGCCTCAATTTTTTTCTCGTGTTCTTGCAAAATTTTCTCTTTTGATTGCGCAAAAACACTTTGTATGTTTCCTATACACAACAGGAACATACTCATTGTAAGAATGTGTTTCATAATTAGAAGTTTTTGGTGTTACATTTGTTTCTTGTATAAAGTCAGCAGAAATCATTTCATGTGGTCATTACTGACTTTATAAACAAATCAACAAGTAAAAACAGTGCGCGTCAATGAAAGTATAGTGTAATTCCGTGAATTGTAGGAAAGATGTAGGTGTAAATGGGTATTAGATACAATTTTTACGAATGCGACTCATGTGTCGCGAGGAAATTCCCAAAAAAGACGCTAAATAATGCAGCGGTACTTCTTTCAAGAGTTTGGGTTCGTTGGCAAGTAACTTTTTGTAGCGCTCTTCGGGTGTTAAGGTTAGCAAGTCAATTCGATAGTCGTCAATGCGATAAATTTGATTCTCAATAAGATTGTAATAAAATTGATAAAACGCTTCGTTGGTGGCTAGCAGCATTTTAAAATTAGGTTGATTCATCACAAACAAATCACAATCACTGATGGCTTTTATATTCTTCCGTGATGGAATTTGGTGTATAAAACTTTTTAATGCCGCTGTGGCGGAATTTTTCAATGCGAGATAGGTCGTTTTCTCTTCCCCTTCTACTAGGATATGATGCTGGAGAATACCGCTTTCAATAAAACAGAAATACGGGCAGATTTTCCCTTCTTCCACAAAAAATGCATTCTTTTTTAAATGCAAATACTGAAATGCTTCCAAAATTTTAGGAATTTCATCATGCAACACTTCATCTTTGATAAATTGTTGTAAGTATAGTACTAGATTTTGGTTTGAAACGGACATACATTAAAATAGGACTTCAAAATACGAACTATTTAACTCGAAAATAAATTTGTGTCTAAAATAGTATTGAGTATTTAGGTGTGAGTATTGAGCAGTTTTCTTTGTGGGATGTTTCTAGAAATAAACCTAAAAGATTTTTTAAAGTAAGATCAAACTAAGTAAATAGTATGTTGATTTCGTATTAGTCACAGCAAGATTACTATTTTAGACAAAAATATTAGTCTCACTATCACCAATGAAAATACTACATAGTAAAAAAAATTTGTAAGAAGTAT